>CAXTVE010000107.1:0-9369 GCA_964247485.1 uncultured Propionibacteriaceae bacterium | reverse complement strand
GGCACGGGGGGGTTCGGCGGTGCGGTGCGCGGTGCCCTCCGGGCGGGCGAGATCGACGGCGCCGTGCACTCGCTCAAGGACCTGCCCACCAGTGCCGAACCCGACCTCGAGGTCACCGCGGTGCCGGTCCGCGAGGACACCCGCGACGTGCTGATCGGCCGCCGGTTGGCCGACCTGCGCGACGGCGGCCGGGTCGGCACCGGCGCCCCGCGCCGGGCGATGCAGCTGCAGGACTGGGCGCAGCGGGCCGGCGTCCGCCTCGAGATCGTGCCCGTCCGGGGCAACGTGGACACCCGGATCGGCCTGGCGGGCCGCGGGGAGCTGGACGCGGGGGTGCTGGCCGCGGCGGGGCTGCGCCGGCTGGGCCGGCTGGCCGAGACAGACCCCGGCCAGGGTGAGGTGGAGGTCGGCGGCCTGCCGGCCGAGGTCCTCGAGCTCGACGTGATGGTGCCCGCCCCCGGCCAGGGGGCGCTGGCCCTGGAGACCGCGCTCACGCTCGGCGACGAGGCCCGGTCGGCCGTGGCCGCCCTGGATGACCCGGTGGCCCGTACGGAGGTGCTGGCCGAGCGGGGCTTCCTGGCCGCCCTGGAGGCGGGCTGCACCGCACCGGTGGGAACCCGTGCGATTGTCAAATCGGTCCGTGGTACAAGCACCGATTTGACTCTGACGGCGGTAATTGGGAGAACATTCCTGAGCACTTCGGCGGAACCCTTCCCAGCGGACTCCGTCCTTCGGTTCGAGGCGCGCGACGCGACGTCTGATCCGTGGGACTTCGGGGTATACCACGCGGGTCAGGTGCTGTCCGGGCTGCCCGACCTCCCACGCCCGCGCCGATAGAAGACTCGGTGGGGGAGTCACAACAGAACGCGAGACGTCAGTGAGCATATCTACGGCCGGCACCCCCCGGACCCAGACCCCCACGGCTCCCAGCACCGCACCCGCGACCCGGGGACGGGTGATCTTCGTCGGCACCGGCCCGGGGGATCCCGATCTGCTCACGCTGGGAGCCATCGCCGCCCTGGCCGACGCGAGCGCGGTGATCCTGGACGACGACCGGCAGCGCGAGATGCTGGCCCATCCTGCGATCACGTTGGCGGAGGGGGCCGAGGTGACCACCATCGGGCTGACCGAGGCCCGCCGACCGCTGACCCCGTCGGCCCGGGCCAAGATCGTGCTCCGGCACGCGTCCGCGGGCGCCCGCGTCGTCCGGCTGGTCACCGGTGACCCGTTCCTCGACCATGCGGTGGCCGACGAGGCCGCGGCCTGCGTCCGCGGGGGCATCGAGTTCGAGGTCGTACCCGGCGTGTCCAGCCTGACCGCGGTGCCGGAGTACGCGGGTATCGACCTGATCCACGCCGGCGGGGTCCAGTTCGCCTCGGTCACCGACGGCAAGTTCGGCCGGGCCAACACCGTCGACTGGGCGACCGCGGCGACCGTGGTGGTCAGCACGAAGGTGTCCATGGTCGCCGGTCTGGTGGAGGCGGCCCTCGCCGCGGGCCGGCCCTCGGACGACCACGTGATCGTCACCCTGCACGGCGGCAGCACCGAGCAGATCACGTTGCCGAGCACGCTGGACGGCCTGGTCGCGGCGGTCAAGACCGTTCGCGCGCCGGCCGGCGACCCGGTGCACGTGATCATGGGCGCGGCCGCCGAGCAGCGCTCCGAGCTCAGCTGGTACGAGACCAAGCCGCTCTTCGGCTGGCGGGTGCTGGTGCCGCGGACCAAGGACCAGGCCGGCCCGATGGTCGCGCGGCTGCGGACCTACGGCGCGCACAGCGAGGAGGTGCCGACGATCTCCGTCGAGCCGCCGCGCAGCCCGCTGCAGATGGACAAGGCCATCCGGGGCCTGGTCGAGGGCCGCTACGAGTGGGTCGCCTTCACCTCGGTCAACGCGGTCCGGGCGGTGCGGGAGAAGTTCGAGGAGTACGGGCTGGACGCCCGGGCCTTCTCCGGCCTCAAGGTGGCGGCGGTCGGCGAGGTCACCCAGCAGTCGCTGCAGGCCTGGGGCATCGAGCCCGACCTGGTGCCCAGCGGCGAGCAGTCGGCCGCGGGCCTGGCCGCGGAGTTCCCGCCCTTCGACGACGTGCTGGACCCGATCAACCGGGTCTTCCTGCCCCGCGCCGACATCGCCACGGAGACCCTCTCGGAGGGGCTCAAGGGGCTCGGCTGGGAGGTCGAGGACGTCACCGCGTACCGGACCGTCCGCGCCACGCCGCCGCCCGCACCGGTGCGCGAGGCGATCAAGACCGGCAAGTTCGACGCCGTGGTCTTCACCTCCTCCTCCACGGTGCGCAACCTGGTCGGCATCGCCGGCAAGCCGCACCCGCAGACGATCATCGGGGTGATCGGCCCAGCCACGGCCCGGACCTGCGAGGAGCACGGGCTCCGGGTGGACGTGGTGGCGGCCAAGCCGTCGGTGGTCGAGCTGGCCGACGCCCTGGCCAGCTTCGCCGCCGCCCGCCGCGACGCCTTCCTGGCCGAGGGCGAGACGGTGCTGCGGCCGTCGCAGAAGAAGCCCGCGCCCCGCCGCCGCTGACCGTGTGACGGAGAAAACTCCACCAATGGCGACTTATCTGCCTCTGTACGAGCGCGCAGCGGTGAAAACTCGACAGTGGTGGAGTTTTCTCCGTCGAGATATGGGAGGACAGCGATGACGGTGCCGGTCGTACGCCCGAGGCGGCTGCGCACGTCGCCGGTGATGCGGGCGATGGTGTCCGAGACGACCGTGCAGCCGCGGCAGCTGGTGCAGCCGCTGTTCGTGGCCGAAGGGCTCACCGAGCCGCGGCCGATCGGGTCGATGCCCGGCGTGGTCCAGCACACCCTGGACTCGCTGCGCAAGGCCGCCGTGTCGGCGGTCGACGCCGGGCTGGCCGGGGTGATCCTGTTCGGTATCCCGGCTGCCAAGGACGCGACGGGCAGCCAGGCGCTGGACCCGAACGGCATCCAGAACGCGGCCATCGCGGCCGTCCGCTCCGAGGTCGGGAATGACTGCCTGGTGATCTCCGACGTCTGCATCGACGAGTTCACCGACCACGGGCACTGCGGCGTGCTGACCGGCGCCGGCGCGGTGGACAACGACGCCACGGTCCAGATCTACGCCGAGATGGCCGTCCTGCACGCGGCGGCCGGGGCGCACGTCGTCGCGCCGAGCGGGATGATGGACGGCCAGGTCGGCGCCATCCGGTCGGCGCTGGACGGGGCCGGGGCGCAGGACGTGGCCATCCTGGCGTACGCGGCGAAGTACGCCTCGGCGTTCTACGGTCCCTTCCGCGAGGCGGTGGACTCGAGCCTGCAGGGGGATCGGAAGACCTACCAGCAGGACCCAGCGAACATCCGTGAGGCGCTCCGCGAGGTCGCCCTGGACATCGAGGAGGGCGCGGACATCGTCATGGTCAAGCCGGCGCTGGCCTACCTCGACGTCATCGCGGCCGTCCGTGAGCGGTTCGACGTACCCGTGGCCGCGTACAACGTGTCCGGCGAGTACGCCATGGTCGAGGCCGCCGCGGCGCAGGGCTGGATCAGCCGGGAGCCGGCGATCAACGAGACGCTGACCTCCATCCGGCGGGCCGGCGCCGACCTGATCCTGAGCTATTGGGCGGTGGAATGGGCCCGCCGCGGGACGCGGCTCTGATGGGCACAGTCCCACTGAGCGAGGCGGCCTTCGAGCGGGCCAAGACGCTCATCCCCGGCGGGGTCAACTCACCCGTCCGCGCGTTCCTGGCCGTCGGCGGCACGCCGCGCTTCATCGCCCGGGGCGCCGGCCCCTACCTCTACGACGTCGACGGCAACGAGTACGTCGACCTGATCTGCTCCTGGGGCGCGCTGCTGCACGGCCACGCCCACCCCGCGGTGATCGACGCCGTCACCACGGCCGCGCGGCACGGTACGTCGTTCGGCGCCCCGACCGAGGCCGAGGTCGATCTGGCGGCAGCGATCATCGAGCGCACCCCGGCGGAACAGGTCCGGCTGGTCAACTCCGGCACCGAGGCCACCATGTCGGTGCTCCGGCTGGCCCGCGGCGCAACGGGTCGCGACAAGATCATCAAGTTCGCCGGCTGCTACCACGGGCACGTGGACTCCCTGCTCGCGGCGGCCGGCTCCGGCGTCGCGACGCTCGCCATCCCGGGCACCCCCGGCGTCACCGCGGCCACCACGGCCGACACCATCGTGCTCACCTACAACGACCGGGCCGGCGTACGTGAGGCGTTCGCCACCTACCCGGACGAGATCGCCTGCCTGATCACCGAGGCCGCCTGCGGCAACACCGGGGTGATCCCGCCCGGGGTCGAGGACGGTGTCGGCTTCAACACGTTCCTGGCCGAGATCTGCGCCGAGCACGGCGCGCTGTTCATCTCCGACGAGGTGATGACCGGCTTCCGGGTCAGCCGGTCCGGCCAGTACGGCCGCGACGGGGTCGAGCCCGACCTGATGACCTTCGGCAAGGTGATGGGCGGCGGCTTCCCGGCCGCCGCGTTTGGCGGCCGGGCCGAGCTGATGCAGCACCTGGCCCCGGTCGGCGGGGTCTACCAGGCCGGCACCCTATCCGGGAACCCGGTCGCGCCCGCCGCCGGGTTGACGGCGCTCGGCCTGGCCGACGACGCCGCGTACGCGCACCTCGACTCGGTCGCCGAGCGGCTGCAGACCGAGGTAGCCGCGGCCCTGACGGCCGCCGGTGTGGCCCACGTCATCCAGGCGGCGGGGAACCTGTTCAGCGTGTTCTTCGTGAATCCTGACGTGAGCGCCGTGCCGGACCATGCCGCCGCCACGATGCAGCGAACCGGCCGGTATTCGGCGTTCTTCCATGCCATGCTCGAATCCGGCGTCTACCTGCCGCCCAGCGCGTACGAGGGCTGGTTCTGCTCCACCGCCCACGACGACCGGGCGCTGGACCGGATCGTGCAGGCGTTGCCCGGCGCGGCCATGGCGGCCGCCCGGGTGTCGGAGTGAGGAGAAGAGCAGCGTGGCTCAGACCAGGACGCCCAACACCAGAACTGTCGTGCACTTGGTCCGGCATGGTGAGGTCCACAACCCCGCGGGCCTGCTCTACGGCCGGCTGCCCGACTACCACCTGTCCGAGCTGGGTCGGGAGATGGCCCACCGGGTCGCCGAGGACCTGCGCGGCCGCGACATCGTGCACCTGCGCTGCTCGCCGCTCGAGCGGGCCCAGGAGACGATGGAGCCGATCGCCGGCGCCCTCGGGCTCCCGGTGACCACCGACGGCCGGGTGATCGAGGCCGCCAACAACCTCGAAGGGCTCAAGGTCTCCTTCCCCGGTCTGGTCCGGCGACCGAAGCTCTGGTGGCACTTCCGCAACGTCTTCGGGCCGAGCTGGGGCGAGCCGTACCGCGAGATCGTCGCCCGGATGCGACTGGTGCTGCGGGACGTGGTCGCCGAGGCGGCGGGGCACGAGGCGGTCGTCGTCTCCCACCAGCTGCCGATCTGGATGGCCCGCAGCGACGCCGAGGGCCGGCGGCTGTTCCACGACCCGCGCAAGCGGGAGTGCACGCTCGCCAGCGTCACCTCCTTCAGCTACGTCGACGGCCGGGTCGTCTCGGTCGGCTACCGCGAGCCTGCGGCCGAGCTGCTCAAGCCCCACCAGGGCCGATTCGTCGCCGGAGCTTGAGGGTCACGCCCATGAGGGGGAGGGTCCGCTCGGTACGGCTGGCCGGTGCGCTGCTGGCGGTCCTGCTCGCGGTGCTCGGCTGTACGCCGGAGGCCGGCAGCAGCGTCACGCTGATCCCGCCGGGAGAGCGGGGAGGCCCGGTCGAGGTGACCGGACCGGACCTGGACGGCACCGGCACCCTGTCGACCGCCGGCTATGCGGGCAAGGTCGTGGTGGTCAACGTCTGGGGCTCCTGGTGCCCGCCGTGCAAGGCGGAGGCACCGGACCTGCAGGCCGCCAGCGAGGACACCGCCGCCGTCGCCCAGTTCGTCGGCATCACCACGCGGGACCGCGACCCGGTTCCCCCCCAGGCCTTCGTCCGTACCCGCAAGATCACCTACCCGAGCATCTACGACCCCGACGGGAAGACCCTGCTGGCCTTCGCCCGTGAGCTGCCGCCCAGCGCGATCCCGTCGACGATGGTGCTGGATCGTGAGGGTCGGCTGGCCGCCCGGGTGCTGGGGCCGATCTCCAGGATCACGCTGGTGCAGCTGGTCCGCGACACCGCGAACGGCAAGTGATGCCGCTGGACGTTGCCGGCTGGGCCGCGTCGGCGGTCGGCGGATCGATGGTGCTGGCCCTGCCGGTGGCGCTGCTGGCCGGACTGGTGTCGTTCTTCTCACCGTGCGTGGTGCCGCTGCTGCCCGGCTACCTGTCGTACGCCACCGGGCTCGGGGCGGCGCAGGTCGTGGAGGGCTCCGGCTCCCGGCGCCGGATGCTGGCCGGGACCTCGTTGTTCGTGCTCGGCTTCGCGGCCGTCTTCGTGGTCTCCGGGGTGGTGGCCGGGTCGGCTGGCCGTGCGGTCAACGAGTACCGCGACGTGATCACCCGCATCCTCGGCGTGGTGGTGATCGGGCTGGGGCTAATCTTCGCCGGCGTGCTCCGGATCGGCCAGTCCGACCTGCGGCTGCACCGGATCCCCGCTGTCGGCGTGGCCGCCGCCCCGCTGCTCGGGGTGGTCTTTGCGCTCGGCTGGACCCCGTGCCTGTCGCCTACCCTGGGAGTAGTGATCAACCTGGGCTTCAGTGAGGGCACGGCCCTGCGCGGCGGGCTGCTCGGGTTCGCGTACGCGCTGGGTCTGGGCATCCCGTTCGTCGTCGCCGGCCTCGCCTTCACGCGGATGGCCCGGGCGGTCGCCGTGCTCCGGCGGCACCAGTCGACGATCATGCGGGTCGGTGGCATCCTGCTCGTCGGGGTCGGACTGCTGCTGGTGACCGGTGCCTGGGACTGGGTGACCGGCACGATGCGGCAGTGGGCCGCCTCCTTCGAGACGGTGATCTGATGGCGAGCTCGACTGCGGTGCGCCCGTCCACGGGCAGCCGCCCCGGCCGCCCCCCCCACCCCCCGGGCGGGGGGGGGGGGCTGGGGTTTCTGTGGACCCAGCTGACCGCGATGCGGACGGCCCTGGTCCTGCTGTTCGGGCTGGCCCTGGCCGCGATCCCCGGCTCGTTCCTGCCCCAGCGCCGCGTCTCGCCGGTGGCGGTCAGCGACTACCTGTCGGCCAACCCCCGGCTCGGTCCGATCTTCGACCGGGTCGGGCTGTTCGAGGTCTACACCTCGCCCTGGTTCTCCGCGGTCTACCTGCTGCTGTTCGTCTCCCTGGTCGGCTGCATCATCCCCCGCATCGGCGTGTACGCGCGGGCCATGCGGGCGGCGCCCCCGCGTACGCCGACGAACCTGGCCCGGCTGCCCGCGTACGCGACCGGTGAGCTGGCGGAGGCCGCCGGCCTGCTGCCCCGGGCGGCGGAGGCGCTTCGCCAGCGCCGCTACCGGGTGGTGGAGCATGACGACGGTGTGGCCGCCGAGCGCGGCTACCTGCGGGAGGCGGGCAACCTGGTCTTCCACGTCAGCCTGCTGTTCCTGCTGCTCGGGGTCGCCCTGGGCATCCTGTTCGGTTTCCGGGGCAGCAGCGTGGTCATCGTTGGCCAGGGGTTCGCCAACAACCTGACCCAGTACGACGACTTCAGCTCCGGCGCCCGGTTCACCGAGACCGACCTGGTGCCCTTCGGGCTGACCGTGAAGAAGTTCGACGTGGCCTTCGAGACCGGTCCGGTGCAGACCGGGGCGGCACGACTGTTCCGGGCCGAGATCGAGGTGACCGACCGGCCGGGGGCGGCGCCGCGCCCTGAGGTGCTCGAGGTCAATCACCCGATCACGATCGGCGGGACCACGGTGCACCTGATCGGGCACGGCTACGCGCCGGTCGTCACCGTCACCGACGGCGAGGGCAACGTCGCGTTCTCCGGCCCGGTGCCCTTCCTGCCGCAGAACGGCAACTTCACCTCCGCCGGGGCGATCAAGGTGCCCGATGCCCGGCCGGAGGTACTGGGCTTCCAGGCCTTCTTCCTGCCCTCGGCAGTGGTCGACGAGCAGGGTCCGCGGTCGGTGTTTCCCGACGCGATCGACCCGCAGCTGTTCACCAACGTCTGGTCCGGACCTCCGAAGGAGGAGACCGGGCGGCCGGAGAGCGTCTACACGCTGGACACCACCGGGATGACCCCGCTGCGGCAGGCGAACGGCGACACCGTCCGGATCGCGCTCAAGCCCGGAGAGCAGGTGACGCTGGCCGGCGGCAAGGGCTCGATCCGGCTCGACGGCTGGCAGCGCTGGGTCAAGCTGCAGGTCAGCGACACCCCGGGCGTCGGCATCTCGCTGATCGCGCTGGCCTTCGCGGTGGCGGGGCTCTGCCTGTCGCTGTTCGTCCGGCCGCGGCGGGTCTGGGTCCGGGTCCGCGATGCGGACGACGGACGTAGCCTGGTCGAGGTGGGTGGTCTGGACCGGGCGGACGCCCGGGCCGGGCTGACCGACGATGTGGCGGAGCTGGCCGCCGAACTCACGCACGACAAGGAACTGGTGGGGGCGAAGTGAATCTCGAGTACTACTCGAGCCTGGCGCTGGTGACCGCGGTGGTCGTCTATCTGCTGGCCCTGTCCGCGCACGCCGCCGAGTGGGCGGCCGCGCGACGGGTCGACGTGCGCGAGCCGGCGAGGGCGGAGGCCGAGCTCGTCGCCGTGGGTGGCACCTCGCGCCCCGAACCTGTCGACGGCCGTTCCACGACCAATTCCGACGCGGACCTCGCGGGCCGCGTACGGGTCGACATGTTCGGCCGGATGGGCGTGGGACTGACCCTGATCGGCTTCCTGCTCAGCCTGGCCGGCGTGGTGCTCCGCGGCCTGGCCGCGGGTCGGGCCCCCTGGGGCAACATGTACGAGTTCACCATCACCGCGATGGTGTTCGTCGTGGCGGCGTACCTGGTCATGGTGTGGCGGGCCGGCGTCCGGTGGCTCGGTCTCCCGGTGACCCTGCTCGCCGTGGTCGGCAACGGCCTCGCGATCACCGTGTTCTACGTCGCCGTCGCCCCGCTGGTGCCGGCCCTGCACTCGGTCTGGTTCGTCATCCACATCGTGGCGGCGACCATCTCCGGGGCGGCGTTCAACATCGGTGGACTGCTGTCGATCCTCTACCTGGTCCGATCGCGGGCCGAGGACCGCGGCGCCGTCCGGGGCTACCTGGCCTGGCTGCCCAACGCGCGCCGGCTGGACATGCTGGCCTACCGGTTCCTCGCCTTCGCCTTCCCGCTGTGGACGTTCACCGTCGCCGCCGGGGCCATCTGGGCCGAGTTCGCCTGGGGCCGCTACTGGGGCTGGGACCCGAAGGAGACCTGGGCGCTGATCACCTGGGTGATCTACGCCGGCTACCTGCACGCC
>CAXTVE010000106.1:8438-9390 GCA_964247485.1 uncultured Propionibacteriaceae bacterium | reverse complement strand
GCGTCGTAGCGGGCCAGGATCCCGGTCGGCGGCACACCCGCACGCAGCAGCAGCCGGGCGGTGCCCAGCAGCGGGTCGCGGGCGTAGTCGGCCTCCAGGTCTCGTGGCCGCCGGTAGGCGACCTCGGCGTCGCTGCCCGCGTGGCCCAGAAAGCGAACGGTCTGCACGTGCAGGAGCAGCGGCCGCCGGGTGACGCGGACCCAGTCGGCGGCCTCGGTGATCAGCGACCGGGCGGTGGCCGGCTCGGCGCCGTCCACGGCGACGTAGTCCAGGCCGGGTCGGGACCCGGACGCGGCCGCGACCCACCCGGGCGGCGTCGGCACCGAGACGCCCCAGCCGTTGTCCTCGCAGACCAGCAGCAGCGGCACGGGCAACCCGCGGTGCGCCGCGTTCAGCGCGGTGTTGACCGCCCCGGCGGCGGTCGAGTGGTTCACCGAGGCGTCCCCGAACGAGCAGACCACCACCGCGTCCGCCGGCCAGGGGCCGTCCACGCCGAGCCGCGTGGCCCGGTGCAGGGCCAGGGCCAGCCCGACCGCCCGGGGCAGGTGGGAGGCGATCGTCGAGGTCTGCGGAATGACGGCCAGGTCCGGGTGGCCGAACACCTTGTGCCGCCCGCCGGCGATCGGCTCGTCGGCCAGCGCCATCAGCCCCTGCAGCACGTCCCGGATGGGCGTCGAGCCCGGCACCTGGGCCGCGCGGGCGACGTAGAACGCCCCGGAGCGGTAGTGCAGC
Source organism: uncultured Propionibacteriaceae bacterium (assembly GCA_964247485.1). Lineage (GTDB taxonomy): Bacteria > Actinomycetota > Actinomycetes > Propionibacteriales > Propionibacteriaceae > Microlunatus. The sequence goes on along the minus strand of CAXTVE010000106.1, from coordinate 8,658 downwards.
AGGGCCGGGTCCGTGGGCTGCAGGGCCATCGCCACCAGCGCGTTCGCCTCGTGACCGGCGGACCCGATGGTGTAGAACCCGCGCCCCTGCTGCTGCAGCTCGCGGGCCACGAAGTCGAGGTGTCGACTCGTCGCCTGCGCCTCGAACAGCCGCCACCCCCACTCCCTCACCTCCGAGTTGTCAGCGTGAGTCGTCGCGGAGGCGCCCCCCCCCGCTGACA
>CAXTVE010000106.1:0-8428 GCA_964247485.1 uncultured Propionibacteriaceae bacterium | reverse complement strand
TTTCCCGGTTTGTCAGCATCCACGGTCGCCATCGCGACCACCGACGCTGACAAGTCGGCCAGGGTGGCGCGCAGGTGGTGGTCGAGGGGGTGCATCGGGACCTAGGGCAGGACCGGGTGATAGAACAGGCCTGCCCCCGGGTCGCCGCCGATGTCGGCCCGCGGGTTGTCTGGGCCGACTGTCACCATGCCCCCACCTCTCTGCTCACCACGGGGACGACACCCCTTGGACAGCCAGTTCCTCGTCTACAGCCGCTGCGCCGCCCGGCCGACGGCGCCCACGGCCTCGTCGATCTCATCTTCGGTCACCGACAGCGCCGGGCGGAAGCGCACCGACCGCACCCCGCAGGGCAGCACGATGACTCCCTCCGTCCGCCGCAGGTCCGTGACCAGCCGGTCCCGCTGCGCGGGGTCGACCAGGTCGCAGGCCACGAAGAGCCCGCGCCCGCGTACGTTGCTCAGCACCCCGGTCTCGGCCGCGACCGCCTGCAGCCCGGCGACGAGCCGGGCGCCCTTCGGCCCGGCGGCCTCGATGAGCCCCTCGGCCTCGATGATCTCGAGCAGCCGGCGGGAGCGGACCATGTCGACCAGCCCGCCGCCCCAGGTCGAGTTGATCCGGCCGGAGACCGCGAAGACGTTGTCGGGCACCTCCTCGACCCGGCCGCCGGCCATGATCCCGCCGAGCTGGGCCTTCTTGGCGAACGCCACGATGTCGGGCCGCACCCCGAGCTGCTGGTACGCCCACGGCGTGCCGGTGGTGCCGACCCCGGTCTGCACCTCGTCGAGGATGAACAGCGCGTCGTGCGCGTGCACGATCTGCTGCAGCGCGGTGAGGAACTCGGCGCGGAGATGGTTGTCGCCGCCCTCGCCCTGGATCGGCTCGGCGATGAACGCGGCGATATCGTGAGCGTGTGCGGCGAAGGCCGCGCGGGCCTGCTCCAGGGCCCGCTGCTCGGCCGCCTCGACCTCGGCACGGTGGTCCTCGAGCGGGAAGACCATCGCCGGCACCTCGATCCGGGGCCAGTCGAACATCGGGAAGCGATCGGTCTTGTTCGGCTCGGTGTTGGTCAGCGACAGGGTGTAGCCGCTGCGCCCGTGGAAGGCCTTGGTCAGGTGCAGGATCTTGGTCCCCAGCCGACGGGGCCGGCCACTGCGTTCGTTCTGCCGGGACTTCCAGTCGAACGCGACCTTGAGCGCGTTCTCCACGGCCAGCGCGCCGCCCTCGACGAAGAACAGGTGGGGGAGCGCCGGGTCACCGAGCACCCGGACGAACGTGGCCACGAACTCCGCGTACGCGGTCGTGTACATGTCGGGGTTGGCCGGCTTGTTCGCGGCGATCGCGCCGAGCTCGGCCAGGAACGTGGGGTCGTCGACGATGCCGGGCGGGTTGAGCCCGAGCGGCGCCGAGGCGAAGAAGGTGTACATGTCGAGGTAGCGCCGGCCGTTGCGGGCATCGACCAGCCGCGAACCCCGGCTCGCCTTGAGGTCGACCACGAGCTTCATGCCGTCGGTCAGCACGCTGCGGCCCAGCACCTCGTGCACCTCGGCGGGCGTGACGTGCACCTGTTCGGCCATGGTCCGTCTCCTGACAATTATCGTGCGCAAGTGAGATCTCACGACAATATATCGGGTCACCTACGCTCTTGACGAGTGAAGTTCCTCAGGCGCTGTACTTCTTGCTATCGAACACGGATTCGAATAAAGTCCTGCGGGTGGCCATGGTGAGCGTCGACCAGCACGTGCTCGACCGTCCTGACGAGGGGGTGGATCCAGCCGGGCGGGCCGATCTGTGGCTGCAGCTGCGCGGGGCGGTCAACCGGGTCGGGCGGTTCCTGCTGGCTGCGGCGGGCGTGGTCACGCCTTAGTCTGGCTCTGTCGATCGGGGGATCACGTGACGAGGTGCGGATGCCCTGGGACAAGGAGCTGTGCGCGACGTTCTACCTCGCGCACCCTCTGGTGCCCGGCCCCCGGGACCGGCTGCTGGGCCAGCTCGAACAGGTCGGCGTCACCGAGGTGTCGGTGGAGTGGGGCAGCGTCGAGCAGGTGACCGGCCGGTGGGCCGGGGTGGGCGTCGAGATCCGCGACCGGGCTCTGGAGATCTTCCGCTCGGTGACGCTGGTCTTCCCCGACGACGCGGCCCCCGCGCGGGGCGAGGGGCGTTCGGCCTTCTGGCGTGACGTGACCGAGGCGTTCCGGGTCGCCTGTGAGGGGCTGCGGCCCGCGGCGGCGTTCGTCACCGATCTCGCCGGCCCCGATGTGGACCAGCTGGTGGCCGACCGCGAGCAGTGGCTGGTGTCGGCGAATCCGGTGCCGCTGCTGCACGACGGGTTCGCCCTGCTGCACCTGAGCGACACGTGGTTCCCCGACCTCGACGGCTTCCTCCGCGGCCTGCCCTACCTGCGGATCCCGCTGGCCGGCGGGCCGCTGCTCGTCGGCGTCGAGCCACTCTGACTAGATGCCGAGCAGTCCCGTCATCTCGGCCCGGATTCGGGCCAGCCGCCCGTGCACCTGCTCCCGGGCCCGGTTCGCGGACTCGCCCGGGTCGGGCGGCCGCCGCACCTCGAGATAGCACTTGAGCTTGGGCTCGGTGCCCGAGGGGCGGACCACCACCTTGACCGACTGGCCGCTGATCAGCACGGCGTCGGTCGGCGGCAGGTCCCCGCCCTGGTCGGCCAGGTCGGTCACCGTCACCGGCTCGCCGTCGAGTCGGCTCGGCGGGTCGGCCCGCACCCGGGCCATCGCCGCGCCGATCAGGCCCAGGTCGGCGACGCGTACGGACAGCTGGTCGGTGCCGTGCACGCCGTAACGCCCGGCGATCTCGTCCAGCCGCCCGGCGAGCGACGAGCCGGCCGCCTTGAGCTCGGCGGCGAGCGCCAGCACCCGGACCAGGGCGGAGATGCCGTCCTTGTCGGGTACGGCGGCCGGGTCGACGCAGTAGCCGATCGCCTCCTCGTAGCCGAAGGCCAGCCCGGGCACCCGGCCGATCCACTTGAAGCCGGTCAGGGTGTAGGTGAACGGCTGGTGATACGCGGCCGCCATCGTCTCCAGCAGGGAGCTGGAGACGACCGAGCAGGCGTACGTACCCCGTACGCCCCGGCGGAGCGCATCGTCGCCGAGCAGTGCTCCCAGCTCGTCGCCGGACAGCATCCGCCAGTTCCCGTCGACTACCGTCGCCACCGCGCACCGGTCGGCGTCGGGATCGTTGGCGACCACCAGATCGGCGCCGGCCCGCTCCGCCAGTGCGAGGGCCAGGTCGATCGCCCCGGGCTCCTCGGGGTTGGGGAAGGACACGGTGGGGAAGTCCGGGTCCGGGGCCGCCTGCTCGGCCACCACCGTCCCGGCGGGGAAGCCGGCGGCCGCCACCACCCGCTCGACCAGGGACCCGCCGACACCGTGCAGGGGGGTGTAGACCCAGGCGAGATCGCGCGGCGACTCGGGCGGCACCCGGCCGGCCACCCGGGCGACGTAGGCCTCCACCAGCTCTTCGCCCACGGTGGTGAAGACCGGCGAGCGGGGCACGTCGTACAGCCCGTGCTTGGTGATCTCCTCGATCCGGTTCGCAATCTCCGCGTCGGCCGGCGGCACGATCTGCGAGCCGTCGCCGAGGTACACCTTGTAGCCGTTGTCCTGAGGCGGGTTGTGCGACGCGGTGACCACCACGCCGGCCACACAGCCCAGGTGCCGGATGCCGAAGGCGACCACCGGGGTGGGCAGCGGCCGCTCGGCGAGCAGCGCCCCGAATCCGGCCCCGGCCATGATCTCCGCGGTGTCGCGGGCGAACACGTCGGAGGAGTGCCGGGCGTCGTAGCCGATGATCACGCGGCCGCCGGCCAGGCCGGCGTCGAGCAGGTAGGTGGCGAGCCCGGCCGCCGCCTGGCCGACGACCACGCGGTTCATCCGGTTGGGCCCGGGCCCGAGAGCGCCGCGCAACCCGGCCGTGCCGAAGGCAAGCCGCCCGGTGAACGCGTCGGTCAGCTCAGCGACGGCGGAGTCGCTGCCCTCACCGGCCGCGCTCAGCAGCGCCGAGACCCGCTGGCGGGTCTGCGGGTCGGGATCCTGTTCGGTCCACGCGGCGACGCCGCGCAGCAGCCCGGGATCGAGCGTGCTCACGCGCGCTCCCGGGTGTGATTGTGCGCGCGGCGGGGGTCCAAGGGGGTCGTCCCCCTTCTCTTGGTCACAGCACGGCGGCGAGGCCGGCCAGCAGCTCCCGCAGCCGCGGTGCGGCGGCCCGCCCGGCGTCCAGCACCTCGAGGTGGTTCAACGGCTCCGGCGAGATGCCGGCCGCCAGGTTGGTGACCAGCGAGATACCGAGCACCGACAGCCCGGCCGCACGGGCGGCGATGGTCTCCAGAGCGGTGGACATCCCGACCAGGTCCCCGCCCAGCACGCCGGCCATCCGCACCTCGGCCGGGGTCTCGAACTGGGGCCCGCCGAACTGCACGTAGACACCCTCCGGCAGCCCCGGATCGACGGTCCGCGCGAGCTGCCGCAGCTCCGGCGCGTAGGCCGCCGACAGGTCGATGAAGGTCGCCCCGACCAGCGGAGACGCTCCCGTCAGGTTGATGTGGTCGGCCAGCAGCACCACCGTGCCCGGGCCCCACTCCCGGTTCAGGCTGCCGCAGCCGTTGGTCAGCACCAGGGTCGACGCACCGGCGGCGGCCACCGCGCGTACGCCGTGCACGACCTGCTGGACGTCGCGGGCCTCGTAGAAGTGGGTCCGCCCGGTCAGTACCGCGACCACCTTGCCGCCGCTCGTCCGCACCACCCGCAGCGCCCCGCCGTGCCCCAGCACCGTCGGCGCCGCGAACCCCGGCAGCTCGGCCAGCTCGCACGTCCCGACCAGCTCGCCCAGGTCCTCGGCCGCCGCCGACCATCCCGACCCCAGCACGAACGCCGCATCCAACCGAGATAGGTCGAATCGCTCCCGGATGGCGTCGCCGGCTGCCTGGGCCGCGGGGAAGGGGGCGACTGTCCTGGCCTCGGTCGTCATGACCCGCACTCTAGGGCTGCGGGAGTCTGGATGAGCACTCGGCGGGATGGTCGGTCAGCGAGCGTGGATGGGTCTGGCGGGAGCACCGGAGCCTGCGAAGGTGCGGATGGTTGCGAGTCGGACGACCCGACCAGGCAAGAGCGTCCGGTTCACCAACCGCTGTTGCAGGGCCGCGACCGGAGTTCAGCCAGGTAATCGTCCGGAGCCCCAGCTGCCTCGGCGGCGTCGGCCAGGATCCCCAGCGTCATCGCGCTGGGCAGCCCGCCCTCGAAGTCGTTGAGCACGTAGACCCAGGCGGTCTGCTCGCCGTCGAGCGTGGCGACGCGCACCCGCACCTTCCGGTAGAGGCCGGTGGTCGCGCTCTCCCACTGGTCGAGGGCGACCTCGTCCACCGAGGTGACGTCGTAGAGGGCGACGAAGACCTGCTTGCCGGCCTCCTCGGCGAGGGTGGGCAGGGCACCGTCCCAGCCCTCGCCACCGAAGGTGATCCGCCAGCCCGGCAGCCAGCCGGTGCCGCGCTGCGGGGAGTGCGGACAGCGCAGGGCCATCTGGTGCGGATCCAGATTGCTCCCGTACGCCGCGTACAGCACGACGGGAGATTATCGGGTCCGACCCCCTTCGGGTAGGTGGAACACTTTTGATCGTGAGATGGGCGAACCCGTGACCCGCGTCGTGATCGTCGGTGGCGGACCAGGCGGGTACGAGGCCGCGCTGGTCGGCAGTCAGCTCGGCGGCGAGGTCACGTTGGTGGACACCGACGGGCTGGGCGGCTCGGCGGTGCTGACCGACTGCGTACCCTCCAAGACCCTGGTGGCGACCGCCGAGGTGATGACCCAGGTGCACGGGTCGGACCTGCTGGGCCTGCGGTTCGGTCCTGACGACGAGCCCGACGGCAAGGCCGGCGTGCAGGTGGATCTCGGAGCAGTGAATCGCCGGGTGCTCGACCTCGCGCAGCAGCAGTCGGTCGACATCGTCGAGCGGGTCCGGCGGGAGAACGTCGACCTGGTCATCGGCCGCGGCCGGCTGGACGGCCCGGAGCGGGTGGTCGCCGAGACCGCCGAGGGGGAGCGCACCTTCGACGCCGAGATGATCCTGATCGCGACCGGGGCCAGCCCGCGCGAGCTGCCGGAGGCCAAGCCCGACGGTGAACGGATCCTGAGCTGGACCCAGCTCTACGGGCTCGGCGAGCTGCCGGAGAAGCTGATCGTGGTCGGCTCCGGGGTCACGGGCGCCGAGTTCGCCAGCGCGTACGACGCCCTGGGTGCGGAGGTCGTGCTCATCTCGTCCCGTGACCGGGTGTTGCCCGGCGAGGATGCCGACGCCGCGCAGGTGCTGGAGGACGTGTTCGCGCGCCGCGGGCTGACCGTGCTCGGCCGGTCCCGGGCCGGGTCGGTGGTGCGCGAGGGTGACGGCGTGACGGTGACGCTGACCGACGGGCGTACGGTCTCGGGCTCGCACTGCCTGCTTGCCGTCGGCTCGGTGCCCAACACCGCCGACATGGGCCTGGAGGAGGCCGGGGTGACGCTCGACCGGGGCGGCTACATCGGCGTCGACCGGGTGTCGCGGACCTCGGCCCGCGGGGTGTACGCGGCCGGGGACTGCACCGGCGTGCTGATGCTGGCCTCGGTGGCCGCCATGCAGGGCCGGATCGCCATGTGGCACACCCTGGGCGAGGCGGTCGCGCCGCTGGACCTGAAGACCGTGTCCTCCAACGTCTTCACCGCGCCGGAGATCGCCACGGTCGGGGTCACCCAGGCGCAGGTGGACGCCGGCGAGGTGCAGGCCCGGACGATGATCCTGCCGCTGAAGGGGAACGCGCGGGCCAAGATGCAGGGACTGACCGACGGCTTCGTCAAGATCTTCTGCCGCACGGTGACGGGCATCGTGGTGGGTGGCGTGGTGGTCGCCCCGCGAGCCAGCGAGCTGATCTACCCGCTGGCACTCGCCGTCGCCCAGCGGCTGACCGTCGACCAGGTGTCCGGGTCGTTCACCGTGTATCCGTCGCTGACCGGCTCCATCGCCGAGGCCGCCCGCCGCCTGCACGGCTCCGGCTCGATCTCCTAGAGCCGGCGTCGCCGGGGCCCTGCACTAGGCACAGCTTTCAGCCGCTCCGCACAGGTTGCAACCTGTGCGAGGCGGGCGAAACCTATGCCGGCATAGGTTTCCGACCCCCGGGCTGGGCATTGGCCCGGCTGGGTAGGTTCGGCGGCGTGACGGTGGCGTCGGAGACCGGCCTGGCGGCGGCGGCGGAGCTGCTGCGCGGCCGGACCTGGGTCGCGCTGACGGGGGCGGGCATGTCCACCGACTCCGGCATCCCGGACTATCGCGGCCCGACGTCGGTGCGGGCCACGCCGATGCAGTTCAGCGAGTTCACCGGGTCGGCCGAGGCCCGGCGGCGCTACTGGGCCCGCTCGTACCAGGGCTGGCGGCAGATCGGCCAGGCCAGTCCCAACCTCGGTCACCGCAGCCTGGCCGCGCTCGAGCAGCACGCCGGCCTGATCGGCGTCGTCACCCAGAACGTCGACCGCCTGCACCAGGCCGCGGGCAGCCGCAACGTGATCGACCTGCACGGCGACATCGCGACCGTGGTCTGCCTGGACTGCAGCGACCGGACCCCACGCACCGAGCTGCAGCGCCGGCTCGCCGAGCTCAACCCCGACGTGCCGGCCCCGGTGCGGCTCGAGCACGCCGAACTCCGTCCCGACGGCGACGCCGTGGTCGAGCAGTGGGCGGACTTCGTGCTGGCCGACTGCCGCCGCTGCGCTGGTCGGCTCAAACCGGATGTCGTCTTCTTCGGGGAGTCGGTGCCGCGCGACCGGGTCGACCGGGCCTACGCCTACGTCGACGCCGCCGACGTGCTGGTCGTCCTCGGCTCGTCGTTGACCGTGATGTCCGGGCTGCGGTTCGTCCGGCGCAACGCCAAGTGCGGGCGACCCGTCGTGATCGTCAACCGGGGCGTCACCCGCGGCGACGAGCTGGCCACCCTCAAGATCGACGGCGGCTGCAGCGAGACCCTGGCCGTCCTGGCCGGCTGAGCCGGGGCCTACCCGCCGAAGTCGAAGCCGCCGCCGGCGAAGAACCCGCCGCCGTCACCGCCGCCGAAGAAGCCACCGCCGTCGCCTCCGCCGTCGAAGAAGCCGCCACCGTCGCCGCCGTCACCGCCGCCAAGGTCTCCGCCCTCGCCGCCGCCTTCGCCGCCGTAGCCGCCGTCCATGCCCGCGGTCATGGCACCCATGGCGAACATGTTGCCCATGCCGCTGAACAGCAGGCTGCCAACCAGCATGCCGGACAGCATGTCGGAACCGCTCCACCGGTTGTAGTAGCCCTGCGCCCACGGCGCGTACGCGGGCCCGCCCTCCCAGTAGGGCACCCGCTGGGCGCCCCGCTGGACGGTGCGGATGTACGGGTCGGCGCCGGCGAGCACCCGCTCGGCATCGGC
>CAXTVE010000105.1:0-9396 GCA_964247485.1 uncultured Propionibacteriaceae bacterium | reverse complement strand
ACGAACCGCAGCGGGGCCGGCGGCGCACCGGGGTCCGGCGGGACCGCGTCGTTGCGCTCGGCGTGCACCACGCCCGACCCGGCGCTCAACCGCTGGGCCAGGCCGGGCACCACGGTCCCCCGGTGCCCGGTCGAGTCCTCGTGCACCAGTGACCCCTCGAGCACCCAGGTGACGATCTCGGCGTCGGTGTGCCGGTGCTCGGCGAAGCCGGCCCCGGGCTGCACCCGATGCTCGTCGTGCACCAGCAGCGGCCCGAAGGCCACGTTGGCCGGGTCGTAGTGCGACCCGAAGGAGAAGCTGTGCCGGGTGTCGAGCCCGGGGACCTCGGTGCGGAAGCGCGTTCCGGACCGGCGTACGTCGAGCGTCGCGGTCCCCACCCGCCCAGTATCGCCGCCTACAGTGAGGGGCATGCCGCCGCGTCCGGTCCCCGATCCCGTCGCCCCCGGCCAGGAGTCGGTGTGGGACTACCCGCGGCCGCCCGCGCTGCGGGCCAGCGAGGAGCTCGTCGTGGTGGTCCTGGGCGGGGTGGAGATCTGCGAGACCTCGACCAGCTGGCGGGTGCTCGAGACCTCACATCCGCCGACCTACTACCTGCCGCGCAGCGCCTTCCTCCCGGGGGCGCTGGTGCCGGCCGCGGGCGGGTCCTTCTGCGAGTGGAAGGGGGCCGCGTCCTACCTGGACCTGGTCGGCGGCGACCGGGTCGCGCCGCGAGCGGCCTGGTTCTACCCCGACCCCAGCCCCGCGTACGCGGCCCTGCGCGGGCACGTCGCGCTGTACGCGGGTGCGGTGGACCGGTGCGTGGTCGACGGGGAGCAGGTGCAGCCGCAGCCGGGCGGGTTCTACGGCGGCTGGGTCACCTCAGCGGTGAGCGGGCCGTTCAAGGGCATTCCCGGCTCCACCGGATGGTGAGGTGCGCTCCGCCGCGGTTGCGGTGAGCCCGGCCAGCCCGGCGCCGCAGACCAGCACCAGCACCCCGGTCAGCAGTCCGGCCCCGGGCGCCACCTCGGCCGCCGGGTCCAGCAGGCCGAAGACCAGGGCGTCCAGCACCAGACCGACATAACCGACCAGCCAGTACGCCACGGTGGCGACGAGCAGCCGCCGGAAGTCAGCGAGCCGGTCGCTCGGGACGGCGAGGACGACGGCCAGGGCGGCGAGGTCCAGGGCGATCCCGGTGACCAGCAGCACCGGGCTGGCGGACCGCGGCAGCACCCCGGCCGCCGGCGCGGCGAGGACCAGCATGCCGAGCAGGAGGGGCTTGACCGTCATGACCACGGCGATCAGGGCCCGCCGGGGGGGCCGGACCCGGAGCTGCCCGGCCAGCACCGGCCAGGCGGCGGCGACCAGCAGCAGACCCAGCCCGGCCAGGACCGCGGTGGCCGGCAGCGTCTGGGCCGGCTCGGTGGGTACCAGGTAGTCGAAGGCGTGGCTCTGCCGGGTCACGCAGGCGGCACTGTCGTCGTCGCTCAGGCACGGCCACCACCGCACCGCAGCGGCGAGCAGAAGGAACAGCCCGCCCAGCCCGGTCAGCAGGGCGGCGACGTACCAGGGTCGGCGGGACGGCACGGGACCGAGCGTAGTGGGGACAATGAGCCGGTGGACTACGTCGAGCAGGTGCTGCGCGCGGTGGAGGCGATCCCGCCGGGCCGGGCCTGCGCGTACGCCGACCTCGCCGAGCTGGTCGGCCGCGGCGGGCCGCGCCAGGTCGGTCAGGTGATGTCGCGGCACGGCTCAGGCGTGCCCTGGTGGCGGGTGGTCCGAGCCGACGGCCGACCGGTCCGCGGCCTCGAGTCCGAGGCGCTGGCGCGGCTGCGCGAGGAGGGGGTTCCGCTGCGCGGGGACCGGGTCGACCTGGCCCGCGCCCGCTACGACTTCCCCGGTCTGGCCGGTCTCGGCGACACGCCGTAAAACACGCGCGAGCCGGGGTTCCCATCGGCTCGCGTGTTGTGTCAGGCTATGCACGCTGTTGCAAGTGGTCTGTGTCGTGGTGCATCACTACGCCCCCAGAACTATTGCGTGGGCGTTCCGGGGAACCTGGCGTCCAACAGCTTCGGGGCCGTGAGGTGCGGTTCCGGATGCCAGATTGCAAGGAGATGTACACATGGCGCAGGGAACCGTCAAGTGGTTCAATGCCGAGAAGGGCTACGGCTTCATCGCCGTAGACGGCGGCGGTCCGGACGTTTTCGTCCACTACAGTGCGATCGAGTCCACGGGTTTCCGTAGCCTCGACGAGGGTCAGCGTGTGGAGTTCCAGACCACACAGGGTCCGAAGGGCCCGCAGGCCGACCAGGTCCACGCGATCTGAGGCCCCGCCTAGAGCACAACACCACTGAGCCCCGTACGTGTCCACGTACGGGGCTCAGTGTCGTCCGGGTGTCACCCGCCCCCGGAACCGGTCAGTGAGACAGCCTCAGAGGCCCGGAGCCGGTCGGACGTGACCGGTTTAGGGTCGAGGCCGGGTCAGTAGGCGGGCTGGCTGGGGTCGATCTGGTTGACCCAGGCGCTCACGCCGCCGCCAACGTGCACCGCGTCGGCCAGCCCGGCCCCGTGCACCAGGGCCAGCACCTCCGCCGACCGGACGCCGGTCTTGCAGTAGAGCACGACCTGCTTGTCCTGCGGCAGCCGGCCGAGGGCCTCGCCGGTCTGGAAGTCGCCCTTGGGGATCAGCACCGAGCCGGGGATCTCGTTGATGTCGCGCTCGACCTTCTCCCGCACGTCCACCAGCAGGAAGTCCTTGTCCCCCGCCTCCCGCTCGGCCAGCCACGCCTCCAGCTGCTGCACCCCGACGGTGTGCCCCGCGGCCGCGTCGGCGGCCTCGTCGGTGATCGCACCGCAGAAGTCGTCGTAGTCGATCAGCTCGGTGACCGTCGGGTTCTCCCCGCAGATGGCGCAGTCGGGGTCCTTGCGGACCTTGAGCTGCCGCCAGCTCATCTCCAGCGCGTCGTAGATCTGCAGCCGGCCGATCAGCGGGTCGCCGATCCCGGCCAGCAGCTTGATGGCCTCGGTGACCTGGACGGAGCCGATGGACGCGCACAGCACGCCGAGCACCCCGCCCTCGGCGCAGCTCGGCACCATGCCGGGGGGCGGCGGCTCGGGATAGAGGCAGCGGTAGCACGGTCCCTGCTCGGCCCAGAACACCGAGGCCTGGCCGTCGAAGCGGTAGATCGAGCCCCAGACGTAGGGCTTGCCCAGCAGCACGGCCGCGTCGTTGACCAGATAGCGGGTGGCGAAGTTGTCGGTGCCGTCGACGATCAGGTCGTACTGACCGAACAGCTCCATCACGTTGTCGTTGTCCAACCGCACGTCGTGCACGACGACCTTGACGAACGGGTTGGTCTCGGCGATCGACTCACGCGCCGACTCCGCCTTGGACTTCCCGACGTCGGACTGGCCGTGGATGATCTGGCGCTGCAGGTTGGACTCGTCGACGGTGTCGAACTCGACGATGCCCAGGGTGCCGACGCCGGCCGCGGCCAGGTAGAGCAGCGCGGGGCTACCCAGGCCGCCGGCGCCGATCACCAGCACCCGGGCGTTCTTCAGCCGCTTCTGCCCCTCCATGCCCACGTCGGGGATGATCAGGTGCCGGCTGTAGCGGCGGACCTCGTCGGCGGTCAGTTCAGCGGCCGGCTCGACCAGTGGGGCAAGAGCCACGGGAGAATCCTTCTGCGAGGGGACGGGACGATCCTGACCGCACAACGGTTGCGCCCGGGCGGCTATTCCGGCATCCGGGACGGCGTCTCAGCGTTGCACGGCCTTGACCAGGGTGACGGCCTTGGTCAGCCACTCGGCCGGGTCCCCGCCGCTGGTCAGGGCCCACTGCGCGTTCACCATCATCCGCACGGTCACCCAGGCGCGTACGCGGTCCTCGTCCAGGCCGGCCCCGTCGACCAGGGTGAACATCCGGTCCAGGATGGCCGTCCGCGGGTCGCCGCTCGCCATCACCTCGGCCCAGCGGTTCCACAGCATCGGCGCGACCTCGTACGCCGGGTCGCCGGACAGCGGCTTGGGGTCGATGACCAGCCACGGCTCCCGTTGCGCCGCGAGCACGTTGGCGTAGTGCAGGTCGGTGTGCAGCAGGGTGCCGTCGGTCGCCGGGTCAGCGGCAAGAGCCGCGCAGAGGCTGCGGGCCTGCTCGGCGAAGCGCCGCGGCACCGCGTCGCCGCGGGCGAGCTCGCCGAGGGTGGCCGCCCAGCGGGGGGGGGGGGGGCCCCGCGGGGTGCGGGGGGGGATCGACGGGCGGGGCCGCGGGGCGTCGCCCCCCCCCACGACCGCGCAGGCCTCCCCGACCGGCAGGCGGTGCAGGTCGTGCCCCGGCTCCGCCCGCTCGAGCAGCAGCGCGAACCGGCGGGGGTCGGCGCGCAGCAGCCGGACGGTCCCGTTCCCCGCCCACGCCCGCAGCGCGAGGTGCTCGTGCTCGGCCTCCTCGTGCGGCCAGCCGACCTTGAGCGCGGCCGCCTCGCCGCTTCTCGTCCGGACGGGCGTCACGGTCGCGGTCTCTCCGGACATCACGGTGCCGTCGACCCGCAGGTCCCACTCCCGGCACAGCGCGTCGGTGAGCTTCGGCGCCCCGGCCCGCCACGAGGCGTTGGCCTCCCGCTCGTCCACGCCGGCCACCGTAGTGGTGGACTTCGACCATGACCGCGGACGTCACCACCCGGGTGGGCGGCCGCACCCTGACGCTGTCCAACCTGGGCAAGGTGCTCTACCCCGAGACGGGCTACACCAAGGCCGAGGTGATCGCGTACTACTCCCAGATCGCCCCGGTGCTGCTGCCGCACATCAGCGACCGGGCGCTGACCCGGGTGCGCTTCCCCGACGGGGTCGGCGAGGGGTCGTTCTCCTTCTACGAGAAGAACGCGCCGATGGGTACGCCCGAGTGGGTCCGCCGGGTGCGGGTCGACACCGGTGAGGAGGAGATCAACTACGTGGTGGCCGACGAGGAGGCCACAGTCGTCTGGCTGGCCAACCTGGCCGCGCTGGAGCTGCACGTGCCCCAGTGGACGGTGGCCGGCGCGACCCCCCAGGAGGGGATGGTGCAGCTGGCCCACACCCAGCCGCGGCCGGGTGAGCCGCTGGCCGACCGCGTCGTGGTCGACCTGGACCCGGGCGCGGGGATGACGATCGTCGAATCGGCCCGGGCCGCGCTGATCCTGGGCGAGCGGATGTTCTCCGACGGGTTGGTACCGGTGCCGCAGACGTCCGGCAGCAAGGGCATCCAGCTGTACGCCGCGCTGACGCCCTGCCGCAGCCGGGACGCCTGGGGCTACGTCAAGCGGCTGAACTCCGAACTGGCCAAGGCGTACCCGGACTTCTTCGTCGCCACCATGGTCGTGGCCGCCCGGGCGGGTCGGATCTACGTCGACTACAACCAGAACCTGGCCGCGCGGAACACCGTCGCGCCCTACTCCATGCGCGGCCGGACGGTCCCGTCGGTGGCCACCCCGGTGACCTGGGAGGAGCTGGGCGGCGTACGCGGCCCGGACGACCTGCGGTTCACCCCGGAGCAGGTGCTGGAGCGGGTGGCCGAGCACGGCGACCTGGCGGCCGATCTGCTGCTGCCCGACCGTCCACCGCTACCGGGGTAGACGTCGGCCTAGACTTCTACCATGAGCTTGAACATCAAGAACGAGGAGACTCATCGGTTGGTTCGTCGCTTGGCCGAGCTCACCGGCCAGAGCCAGACCTCGGCGGTGGAGGATGCCGTACGCCGGCGGCTGGCGGAGATCGATCAGGACCGTGAGACTCGCATCGACCGGCTGCTCGAGCTGGGACGCCGCACGGCGGCGGCCATGGACCCGGAGATGAAGCGGATCTCGCACGGCGACCTGCTGTACGACGAGCTGGGCCTGCCCAGGTGATTGTCGACACATCGGCAGTCGTCGCGGTCCTCGCCGGGGAGGACGACGCCGACGTCTTCGCGTCCGCGATCGTCGATGCGCGGAGCAGAACAGTCTCGGCCGCAACCTACCTCGAGTGCGGGATCGTGCTGGACAATCGGCTCGATCCGGCGTCTGGACGAGGATTCGATCAGTTCCTGCTCGAGTACGAGGTCGCGATCGCCTCGGTCAGCCCTGAGCTGACCATGATCGCGCGGCGTGCCTACCGGGACTACGGCCGAGGCTCCGGCCATCGGGCGCAGCTGAACTTCGGTGATTGCTTCTCCTACGCGCTGGCGACCGAGCGCGGCGAGCCCCTGCTGTACAAGGGTGACGACTTCGGCCACACGGACGTCCGGGGCGCGCTGGACTGATTCAGCGATTTGTCCACAGATTCGGTGGATAACCCGACTTCCGGCGAGCCCCGCGGTAGTCGCACCGTCAACGTGGCTCGCATGACGACTTCGTACTCCTCCTTCGAGGACATTCCGGCCCTGGTTCCGGTCGAGCAGCTGCCGCCGGTCCGCACCAGCCTCGACATCTACCACGTATGGCGGCTGTTGATGGGCCCGCTGGGTTTCAGCGCCCGCCGCCTCTGGGTGACCTTCACCGATGCGGACGGCCGGGTCAGTCCGGCTCTGCCGCAGATCGACGAGGTGCCGGCCCGGGCCAGCGTCGCCGACTGCGGCGGACTGATGATCATGCTGGACCACCTACGGGACTTCTTCGCCGGCGGCGCGGTGGCCCTGCTCTACTCCCGGCCCGGTCGCCGGCCGATGGACGACGACGACCGCAGCTGGGCCCGGAGCCTGACCGCTGCGGCCCGCGCGGCCGACATCGACCTCTGGCCCGTGCACCTCGCCACCGACGAGGAACTGCTCGTGTTCGCACCCGATGACCTGGCCGGGGCCTGAGGGTCGCGACCGAGCTCCGCAACCGGCCGCCTGGGTAACATGCCCGGATGACGTCAGTGCCCACGCGGGAACCGGCGAGCCCCCGCGCGGCGCGGATGCCGAAGGACCAGCGCCGGGTGCAGCTGCTCGACGCGGCGAACGCGGTCTTCACCACCCGCGGCTACCACGCCGCGGCGATGGACGACATCGCCGTGGCCGCGGGGGTGTCGAAGCCGGTGCTCTACCAGCACTTCGGCTCCAAGCTCGACCTCTACCTCGCGCTGCTGGACCGCAGCTGCGAGCGCCTGGTGCAGGTCGTGACCGAGGCGCTGGCGACGACCGAGGACAACGCCGAGCGGGTGACAGCTGCGGTCGGGGCGTTCTACGACTTCGTGTCGTCGGCGAGCGGGGAGTTCCGATTCGTCTTCGAGTCCGACCTCACCGGCGACAACACGGTGCAGAAGCGGCTGTGGCAGGTCAACAACGACATCGCCGACGCCATCGCCGACGTGATCGCCGCCGACACGGCCCTGCCCGCGGCCGAGGCCAAGCTGCTGGCCATCTCGCTGGTCGGGATGGCCCAGGTCGGAGCACGGTTCTGGGTGTCGAAGGACAGCGCCCAGATCCCGGTCGACGAGGCCAAGCAGCTGGTCAGCCGGCTGTCCTGGCGCGGGCTGCGCAGCCTGCCGCTGATCGCGCGGGAGCAGAGCAGACCCTAGGCGGTTTCGGGAAAACTGCCCTGGCCGCGGCGCTTATGCTCCCGGCATGGAGGTGGGCGTCCTCGGTCGCACCCGGCTGCACGGACCGGCCGGCGTGGTCGACCCGGGGGCTCCTCGGCAGCGGGCCGTGCTGGCCGCGCTCGTCCTGGATCTCGGGCGGCCCGTCTCCCTGGCCCGGATCAGCGGCCTGGTGTGGGGCGAGGACGTTCCCGGGGCCGCGTCAGCCAGCCTGCAGGCCTACGTCTCCGGCCTGCGCCGTCTCCTTGAGCCCGACCGGGCACCCGGAGCCGCGCCCACGATCCTGGTCACCGAGGGCTCCGGGTACGCCCTCCGGCTGACGCCGGCGGCGGTGGACGCCCGGCAGTTCGCGTCCCAGGTGTCCACGGCACACGCCCAGCTCGATCGGGGGCTGCTGCCCACGGGCTCCGACCTGTCGACCCGGGCGACGCTGACCCGCCTGGTCGAGGACCTGGAGACGGGACTGGCGCTGTGGCGCGGGGACGCGTACGCCGACCTCGGCGACGTCGAGGACGCCCGCGTCGAGCGCGCCCGGCTCGAGGAGCTCCGGCTCGTCGCCATCGAGGACCGGGCGCTGGCCCGGATCCGGCTGGACCAGGCTGCCCCGGTGGCAGCCGAGCTCGGCGCCCTGACCGCTGCCCACCCCTTCCGGGAGCACCTGTGGGGGATCCGGGCGCTGGCCCTGGCCCGGTCGGGTCACCAGGCCGCTGCGCTGCAGGTCCTGACCACCATCCGCGCCGCCCTGGCCGACGAGCTCGGCCTCGACCCCGGGCCCGAGCTGCGCGCCCTGCAGCAGGCGATCCTGAGCCAGGACCCGGAACTGGTCCGGCCGACCGCTGCTTCGCCCGAGCGACCCCCGGCCGCGCCGCCGGACCCAGGTCGCGTGGCGCCACCGCTGGTCGGGCGGGAGGACGCGCTGGCCCGGCTGACCCGGACCCTGCACGACGCCCGGCACGGTGTCCCCGGCTACGCCGTGATCACGGGGAAGCCCGGGATCGGCAAGACCCGGCTGACCGAGGCGCTGGCCGTCCGGGCGCGGACCGAGGGGTTCTCCGTCGCCGTCGGGCGCTGCGCGGCGGACGAGGGGGCTGCCGCGCTGAGGCCCTGGCGGTCGGTGCTGGGCGACCTCGGCAGACCGGTGCCGGGCCCCGACCCCGGTTCGGCGCTGGGTCTCTGGGAGGCGGTGGTCGACGCCGTGGTCAGCGCCGCCCGGGAGCGACCCCTGCTGATCGTCCTCGACGACCTGCACTGGGCGGACCCGGCCACCCTGCGGGCCCTCCGGATCCTGGTCGACACCGGTCACGACGCGGCTCTGCTGGTGGTCGCGACATGGCGGTCGCGGCCGACCGGGTCCGGGCCCTGGGCCGATGCCGCCGAGTCGCTGGCCCGCCAGCATGCCGTCCGGGTGGAGCTGGAGGGGCTGCCGCCAGCTGAGACGGGGGCCCTGGCGGCGCAGGTGCTCGGTGCGCCCCTCGACCCGGCGAGCGTCACCACGCTGGCCGACCGTACGGAGGGCAACCCCTATTTCGTGGTCGAGTACGCCCGGCTGGCCGCCGACCGCGACGGTACCGCCGAGGCGCTGGCGGCCCTCCTCGCCGACCGGCAGCCACCGGGCGGGGTGCTCGACCTGCTGACCCGCCGGCTCGCCCAGGTGCCGGAGGACACCGCCGGGATCCTTCGACTGGCCGCGGTGATCGGGCGGACGTTCGACCTCGGCGTCCTGGTCGGGGCGGCCGGACGCCCGGAGGCGGCGGTGCTGGACGGGCTGGAGCCCGCCCTCGCCGCCGGGCTGGTGCGGGAGAGCGGTATCGACCGCTTCGCGTTCGACCATGCACTCGTCCGCGACGCCGCGTACGCGACCCTGCCGCTCTCGCGCCGGGCCCGCTGGCACGC
>CAXTVE010000104.1:1124-9409 GCA_964247485.1 uncultured Propionibacteriaceae bacterium | reverse complement strand
AGCTGGCCGGTCGCCCCCTCTCTACGTCCTCACTGGCGGGTCGGGGGCGCGGCTGAGGTAGGTATGTCCGGTGGGGGTCGTCGTGGCAATCAGGTGGGGCAAACCATGACCGGTCCGCTGGAGGGTCTCAACCCGCCAGCCGGGCAGCTGTCGGGTGTCGTTGTGCCGCTCGCACAGTCCGCGACCGTTACCGTGGCTGGTGGGGCCACCGTCGGCCCACGGGGTGATGTGGTCGAGGTGGCGGATGGGAGCGTCGCAGTACGGTTCCCGACAGGTGCCGCCGTCGCGGAGGGTGACCAGTTTGGCGAGCCAGCCGGTGAACCGCCGGAGTCTCGGGTCACCGCCGACGATGACCTGGCCCCGTCCGTCGCAGGTAGGGGCGGTGAACAGCCGCCGCCACCACACCCGATCCTTCGCCTTGGTCATGATGTCGTCGACCAGCCCGGCGGGGATTGGTCCGTAGCCGGGAAGCTCGGCCGGGGTGGGATCGCCGGTGTCGAAGAGACGGTCCAGCGGCACGGTCAGGTTCAAGGTGACCGGGTGGCCGTCCGCGGGCTGTCGACCGGTGACCCGCCCGGTGAGCGTGTCGGCCATGATCTGCCCCCGGCTCCGCTCATCCCCGCCCGCTTTCAGGGTGTCGCCGTGCCGGGTGAGCGCGGCCAGGCAGGCAACGCCGTCTTCGACCGGCAGCAGGGCGGTGAACCAGGTCATCGTGTCCGGTGCCGGGCCAGGGACACGTGCCGGTCGGTCCGGGCCTGCCGGGCCCGTTTCACGGCGCCGTGCGGGTCGGCGGCGTAAGCCAGCCCGGCCGCCTGCCTCGGCCCGCACTGCTCCACATGCTGGGCGACCAGCTCACCGTCGACCCGCCGGCGGGTATCAGCGTCGAGGTGAGACGTCTCGGTGACAACCAGCTGCGCAGCGAACTCCGAGATCCGGCCGTCGGTGAGCAGCCCGAACGTCTGCGGCGGCTCCTGGACCAGGTCGCGGGCGAAGGTGAGCCTGCGGGCGCCGTGCCACCCCGAGGTGCCGGTCGCTAGGGCGACCTGCTGCCCGATGCCCCGCCCGAGGCGGCGGTAGTCCACCCCCGCGTCCTGCTGCGCTGCGACCTGGGATCGGGCGAATGCGACGATCTCGGCCGCCTGCGCCGCAGCGGTGGCGGCCTTGACCCGTTCTAGGAGTGCGATTCGGTCGACCCGCGCCGCGTCACCGATCCGGGCGGTCGCGGCCGCCAGCCCGCCCAGGGCGGTCAGCACCCCGCCCAGCCAACCGGCCACGGCATCCCCGTCCGACGCCCCCGCCTCGGGCTCGACGTCCACGGTCACCGTCATGCCAAGAACGCTACAGACGACCACCGACAAAACCGCTCGTAGGTTCGATTACCCTGAAGCTTCTCAGCCTCGCCGAGCCCTATTCGACTGCAGTCCCACCGGCGCTCGACGTCAGTCTGATTGCCGGCGGGCAGCCTTCCTCAGGGCCTCCGCTCGGGGTCACGGTTGATGAAAGGTGAACTGACTGCGGCCTTTACGGAGGGAACCGCAAACGGCAGGAGAACTGCTAGTCCTGGTCAGCGGGTCCAGAAATCCTGCGGGCGGCGCCCGGGGCGGAAGCCGAAGTGCTCGGCCATGGCCATCGCCTCGGAGAAGTTCCCCCCGAGTCGTTCGGGGGCGTGGGCATC
Source organism: uncultured Propionibacteriaceae bacterium (assembly GCA_964247485.1). GTDB lineage: Bacteria > Actinomycetota > Actinomycetes > Propionibacteriales > Propionibacteriaceae > Microlunatus. The sequence continues at coordinate 7,734 of CAXTVE010000104.1, read as the reverse complement.
GCTCGCCATGGTGATCGCCCGGCCGCCCTCCTCGCGCCACCACTGGGGGATCCACGGCCGGATCAGCTCCCCGACATTCAGCTCGAGTGCTCGTCCGGTGCCGGCAATCGCCCGCATCGCCTGCCGGAACTCGTCCTCGAACCGTTTCGGGTCGAACGGCCCTTCCCGCTCCACCGGCCAGTACCTCGCCGCGTACTCGATGTGGGTGACGACCGTGAAGGTGCCGCCGGTGGCGATCATCGTGATCAGCTCCGCCAGGTAGCGGCGCAGGACGTCGTCGGCCGGCCAGACGTCGTACAGGGAGAAGGGCTCGGACCGGAACGCGCCCGGCTCGTCGGACGCCGGGATGGTGTGCAGCGACCCGTTGACGCGGTCCAACGCATCGAGGTCGATGAGTCGGCGTGCGCGATCCTCGTCGAGGTGCGGCTGGCCGAACTCGACACCGGTGAGGATGCTCAGCTCGGGGAAGTCGCGTCGACATCGTTCGACGCTGGTGAGATAGCCCTCGACGTCAAGCGGCGGTGGGTCCAGCACGCCGTCCTCGGCGACCAGCGGGGCCCACGAGGCCGGCAGCCGGTCCCGGTCGGTGAGCACCCAGCTGGTGAAGTCGAGGTGCTCGGTGAAGGCGAGCGCCGGCAGGCCGATCCGGACCGCCCGACGGCACATCGCCACCATCCGGCCCCTGGCCTCGGAGTCGGGTCCACCGGTGTCCCAGGACCACTCGGTGTGGACGTGCCCGTCGCCTGCCAGGCTCACAGGGGCCGGTAGGTCAGGCCCAGCGCCTCCAGCCGGGCCAGCTGTCCGGGCAGCCGACCACGGAAGTCGGCGAAGTCCGGAGCGTCGTCGTCGCCCCGCCAGACCCGCTCGGCGAAGGCGGCCAACCGGGGGAACAGCATGTAACCGGCGTGCTCGGGGGTGGGCACGTATTCCGTCCACAGCTGCGCCTGCGCGCCGATCACCCGCGCGGCCTCGACCGGGGTCAGCTCCACCGGCACCACGCGCTGCGCGTAGACGTCGGCCAGCGTGGTCAGTCCGCCGATGGCCAGTGGCTCGCCGTCCGGCTCCGCCTGGTAGTGGTCGAAGTAGGAGGACTGCTGCGGGGCGATGACCACCTCGTGGCCCGCCCGGGCGGCCTTCGCCCCGTCCTCCGGGCTGCGCCAGGCCGTGATGACCGCATCGGCGGGCGGGTCGGTGTCCAGCAGCTCGTCCCAGCCCACCACCCGGCGCCCCGCCACCCACAACGGCTCGGCGACCTCCCGCAGGAACCAGCCCTGGACGCCCCCGACATGCGCGATCCCTCGCTCGGCCATCAAGACCTGGGCCCGTGGGGAGGTCGTCCACTCCTCCGTGGGACACTCGTCGCCGCCCAGATGGACGTAGCGCGACGGGAACACCTCGACCACCTCGGTCAGCACGTCGCGGAAGAACGCCACCGTCTCGTCGGCCAGGTTCAACACCCGGGTGTTGATGCCCCAGTCCGGCCACGGCTCGTCGACCGGAGCGCTGACGTCGGTGTTGCCCAGCCACGGGTACGCCGCCAGGGCCGCCTGCACGTGGCCGGGCAGGTCGATCTCCGGCACGATCGTGACGCCCCGCTCCGCCGCGTACGCGACCAGGGCCCGCAGCTCGTCCTGCCGGTAGAACCCGCCCCGCCGGCCCTCGACGTAGCGCTCCGCCGGTCCCCGCCCCTCGAGCGCGTGGCCGGCCAGGGTGCGCGTACGCCAGGCCCCGACCTCGGTCAGTCGTGGGTGCCGGCGGACCTCGAACCGCCAGCCCTGGTCGTCGGTCAGGTGCAGGTGCAGCACGTTGAGCCGCAGGTCCGCCAACGCGTCGATCACCCGGTGCAGGAACTCCAGCGGCAGGAACGTGCGCGCCACGTCCAGCATCAGCCCGCGCCAGCGGTGGGCCGGCTCATCGCGGACCGTCACCTCCGGCAGGGTGCCGTCGTCGTCCCGGAGCTGGTCGAGGACCGACCGCCCGTGCCGCAGACCTTCGGCGGACCCCGCCACCAGGGAGACCCCGGTCCGGGTCACCTCGAGCCGGTACGCCTCGGCCGGTAGCTCGGGGTCCACGCCGGCCTGCACGTCGGCACCCGCTTCCAGCCGCCCCGCGCCCCAGACCACCGAACGGGGGAGCGGCAGCAACGAGGGTCGGTCGGTCGACATCGACGCGCGCCTCCTTCTCCGGGATGCCGAAGGTGAAGGGTCACCACGGCCCGCACCGGTGCCCCCCAGTTGGTGCCCGTGCTGGGGTGAGCCTTACTCGCTCCCCGCCTAGAGTCCAGCACGTTCGCATGTGTACTGTCGCCCGGTGCGGGCCGCCGTGACTGGCGGACTGAGATCGCTCACCGGTTCAGCGCCGCCAGGTGGAGACTCTAGTGCAACCGACGACGCCCGGGAGCGCGTTGGACCAGGATGAAACGGATGTGACAAGGTGAGACGTCAGGGCGCCGGTCGAGGCGCCGGTACGCCGTCCCGCCGCCAGGCCGCGTACCCGCCGACCACGTCGGTCGCCCGCGTGATCCCGAGCTCCTGCAGGGCGGCGGCGGCCAGGCTCGAGGTGTAGCCCTCAGAACAGAGCACGACCACCGGCAGGTCGTACGCGGCGATCGACAGCCGGGCATCGCTGGTCGGGTCGAAGCGCCACTCGAGCACGTTGCGCTCGATGACCAGGGCGCCGGGCAGCTCGCCCTCCGCCGCCCGCTGGGCGGCCGGTCGGATGTCCACGACCACCGCGCCGTCCTGCGTCGCCCGCTCCGCCTCGGCGGGCGTGAGGCGGTCGAGCCGTCGCCGCGCATCCTCGAGGACCTCGGTGATGCTCCGGGGCCGGCTCACCAGCTGACCCCCGCCAGCCGGGACTCGGTGCGCATCAGGAGATCGCCGTCGGCGACGTACTCGTTCATCTCCACCAGCGCGGGCGCATAGGCGTGCAGGCTGACCGCGGGCTCGAGTCCGTGGTTGGTGACCCGGTGCAGGTGTTTCGCGCCGAAGGTGCGCAGCGCGCCGGGACCGAGCCGGCGGTCGCCCGGCAGGATCTTGGCCGGCTGGTCGCGCCGGACCATCGCCTGCCGCTCGGTCAGCGTGCCGCGTACGGTCAGGAAGGCCCCGGCGCTGCCGCCGTGGTCGTGCCACTCGGTGCCCTGGCCGGGCAGCCAGGTGAGCAGCCACGCCTCGAGATCGCGCCCGGCGGCGAGCTGGACGTAGTGGCGGGTGGTCGGGTCGAACTGGACCAGCGGCTCCCAGAGCCGGCGTTGGTCGGCGAGCCGGGTCAGGAAGGCGGCCGGGGAGGCGGGGATTGGACGGTGGGACATGACGGGGAGAGCTCCTGGAGAGGGGACGGGAACGTGGACGTGGGCATTCGCCGACACGCCGCGCTGGCCGTCCGCCGCAGGTCCAGGTGAAGCCGAAGATGCGCGACATGCACGACGACCACACCTCCTCCTGTTCCAGAGTCATCTACTAGGAAACATCGGAAACGTAGCATGGATGTCGACGCGCCTGATCCGCCGTGCCAGAGTGCGGACGTGGTTCAGGAACTGCTGGTGGCCGTGGAGGCCGCGGCCGACCCCGAGATCGCCCAGGTGCTCCGCCGTTACTTCCAGGTCCGGCCCGGCGGCTACGGCGAAGGCGATGTGTTCGTCGGGGTCAAGCTGAGCGTGCTGCGCGGGCTGACCACCCCGTACGCGGGCGAGCCGTTCGCGGCCGAGCGCTGGCTCCCGCTGCTCCGCAGCCCGGTGCACGAGCATCGGCTGGCTGCGCTGGTGGTGATGGGGGAGCGGGCCCGTCGGGGCACGTTGCGCCTCGGCGACCGGGCCGAGCTGGCGCAGGTCTACGCGACGTACGTCGCGAACACGGCGTACATCAACAACTGGGACCTGGTCGACGTCAGCGCCAAGCCGATCATCGGGGGCCACCTGCAGCACCGCGACCGGGCGCCGCTGTACGCGCTGGTCCGCTCGGGCCTGCTCTGGGACCGGCGCAGCGCCATCGTCGGGGCCCAGTGGTTTCTGAAGGCGGGAGAGACCGAGGACGTGTTCGCCCTGGCCGCCGCGCTGCTCGGTGACCGGGAGGACCTGATGCACAAGGCGACCGGCTGGTCGCTGCGCGAGGCGGGCAAGGTCGATCCGGACGGGCTGCGGGCCTTTCTGGACACCCACCTCGCCGCCCTGCCCCGGACGACCCTGCGCTACGCCATCGAGCACTTCCCCGAGCCGGAGCGACAGGGCTACCTCCGCCGCCGTTAGAGCGGCCGGCGGCGGGTGGCGGGCGACATCACGGTGGACAGGTCCGGGGCGGTCAGGAAGTGGCGGTGCTCGGCGGCGAAGGCCGACAGGATGCCCTTCTTGTTCCGCGTGCTTCTCGGCGGCGGGATGTCGTGGAACTTCTCGTTGAACGAGATGGCCGCCTCGGTGGCCCGGTCCTTGAAGCCGCGCAGGCTGCCGGGCTCGACGTGCAGGATCTCCGCGACCGCGGCCATGTCCCCCGCCGCGTCCCGCAGCGCCCGCCAGATCCGCACCCAGGCCGCGTCGGCGAGCAGGTTGTCGATCAGGTGTGCGAAGTGCAGCCGGCGCTGCCACATCACCGGCGTCGGGTTGATCCCCGCCTGGATCGACTCGCGGTAGCGGACCAGGGTGCTCGGGTCGTTCTTGATCTTGTCCAGCAGGGCGGCGGCGGAGAACCAGTGCCGGCCGGCGCAGGCGTAGAGGGTCCGGCCGCTCTCGGTGAACTGGCTGTAGGTGACGATCCGGGTCGCCGGCCGCTCGTGGTGCAGCCGGAGCAGCGCGGTCAGGCCGGTGCTGGTCCGCGAGCTGAGGTTGAAGTCGACGAAGGCCACGTCCCAGGTCCCGCCGCGCCGGATCTGGTCGTTGAGGATGTCGATGGTCGGCACGACGGTGAGCTTGGTGCCGAAGGCGTACTCGAAGTTGGCGCGCTCACCGGGCACGTCGTCGACCAGCAGGACCCGTCCCGAACCCGTCATCGCCACTCCCGCTCACCCCGCCCGCGCGGTCCAGCACGCGGTGACGGTCTTCCGCCCGTCCTGCTGTGCCGCGCTCAACGACCCGGACAGCTGGCCCAACCGGGCCTCCAGCCGGGCCGAGCTGGTGCCCGGAGTCTTCCACACCCCCGGCGCCATCGGGGGCGCGTCGTCGCGGACCGAGACGGCCAGCCGGCCGTCCTCCTGCGTGATCATCACGCGTACGTCGCCCGCGCCGGCGTTCAGGGCGTTGCCGACCAGGTCGTTGAGCACCAGGCGGGCCAGGTCGTGGTCGGCCGGGCCCAGCCGCTCCACGGTGACCTCCACCGCGGCCCGGGCGCCGACCGCCCGGGCCAGGGTCAGCACGGGGGCCTCCAGGTTGTGGGCGCTGGTCGAGCTCTCCGTACCGAGCCGGGCCAGCATCAGGGTCTCCCGCAGCCGGCTGTTGGCCGACACCGCGAGGTCGTGCACCGCGGGGGCGGTGGCGCGGACCTCCCGGGCCCGCTGTTCCAGCAGCCGCAGGGTGGTGGAGAGCGCGCCGTGGGTCTCGTTGATCACCAGCTCGCGACCGGCGTGCGACTCCTCCTGCACCAGCCGGGGCAGCACGTCCATGATCAGGTCGGTGTCGGACAGCCGCAGGTTGATCGTGAGCGGCACCAGCGAGATGGCCAGCGCCGCCCACCACCCGTCCGGGCCCCAGTCCGCGGGCAGGGTGACCAGACAGGTCAGGCCCGCGGTGATCGGCCCGGCCAGCCGTCGGCTGACCTCGTGCCAGGCCGGCGGGTCGCCCTCCGCCGGGTTGAACCAGGTGTGGTCGGCGAAGATCAGCATCGAGACGCTGATGAAGAAGCCGCCCGCGGCGGCGAGCATCACCAGCCGCGCCCACAGCGGGTCGTCGGTGGCCACCCAGGAGGGGATGGCGAGCAGCACGACCGACTCCGGGATCTCGATGTAGGAGCCCAGGCTGAGCCGGTGCCGACCATCGGTCCGGGCCAGGCTGCGGCGATAGATCCGGGTCAGCCAGAACCGCGGCACGGTCTGCTGCCGGGTGTGCCACTGGTCGATCCAGAGCAGCAGGGTGCCGAGCGAGGCGGCGAGGGTGAGGGCGATGGCGAGCGGGCGCATCGCGCTGAGCAGCGACAGCCCGGCGATCACGGCCAACGCCAGCACCCGCAGGGTCCAGGTGCGCATCACCGAGCGGTTGGACCGGCGCAGCAGGGCCAGGAAGGCGACTCGGTGCCGACGCCGGCCGCTCAGCCTCGCTCCCAGCGTGCCCACGCTCACTCCACGCATTGTCCTGCTGGCCCGCGGGCTGCGGCAAGCGCTGGCACCATGGGGAAGTGAGTCACTTCGACCTGGTCGTGATCGGCGCCGGCTCCGGCAACACCATCGTGGACGAGCGCTTTGCCGACCTGTCGGTGGCGATGATCGAGCCGGGCCCGTTCGGCGGCACCTGCCTGAACGTCGGCTGCATCCCCAGCAAGATGTACGTCTACGCCGCCGAGCTGGCCCGCACGCCGGAGCGCGCTGCTGCGCTGGGGGTCGATCTGCGGCTGGACGGGGTGCGCTGGCCCGACATCCGGGACCGGATCTTCGGCCGCATCGACACGAACGCCGAGCAGGGCCGGGCCGGGCG
>CAXTVE010000104.1:0-1114 GCA_964247485.1 uncultured Propionibacteriaceae bacterium | reverse complement strand
GGCGGCTGCTCGTGGGCGACGAGGAGATCACCGCGTACCGGATCGTGGTCGCGGCCGGCAGCCGGCCGGTCGTCCCGGACATCCCCGGGTTGGACACGGTCGCGTACGCCACCTCCGACACGGTGATGCGGCTCGCCGAGCGGCCCCGCCGGCTGACCATCCTCGGCGGCGGCTACATCGCCGCGGAGTTCGCGAACGTGTTCTCGGCATTCGGCACCGAGGTCACGGTGGTGAACATCGCCGACGAGCTGCTGTCCAACGAGGACGAGGAGATCGCGGCCCGGTTCACCGAGCAGTTCAGCACCCGGGTCGACGTCCGGCTCAAGACCGAGCTGGTCTCGGCCGAGCCAGGGCCCGACGGGGGCGTGCTGCTGCACCTCGACGGTCCCGGCGGGCCGACCCCGTTGGCGGCGGACGCCCTGCTGGTGGCCATCGGTCGGGTGCCCAACGCCGACACCCTCGACCCGGCCGCCGCCGGGTTGGAGGTCGACGAGAAGGGCCGGATCGTGGTCGACGAGTACCAGCGGACGACGGCCGAGGGGATCTTCGCTCTCGGTGACGTGTCCACCGAGTACCCGCTGAAGCACGTGGCGAACGAGGAGGCCCGGACGGTACAGCACAACCTGCTGCACCCCGACGCGCTGGTCGCCACCGATCACCGGTACGTGCCGCACGCGGTCTTCTCCGACCCCCAGATCGCGGCGGTCGGGCTGACCGAGGCCGACGCCCGGCAGCAGGGACTGGACATCCGGATCGGCCGCACCGCGTACGCCGACGTCGCGTTCGGCTGGGCGATGGAGGACACCGACTCCTTCGTCAAGATCATCCTCGACGCCGGCACCGGGCTGATCGTCGGCGCCCACCTGCTCGGGCCGAACGCGTCGAGCCTGATCCAGCCGCTCGTCCAGGCGATGACCTTCGGGCAGCGGGCGACGGACGTGGCCCGCGGCCAGTACTGGATCCACCCGGCCCTGGCCGAGGTGGTGGAGAACGCGCTACTGGCCGCTACTCCCGAAGACGCCTGAGGGTCCGGGCGACCCGGTCCGCGCGGGCCACCGGCTGCTCGGCGCCGGAGATCCAGGCCCAGTACTCCCGCCGGTGCTCGGCTGGCAGG
>CAXTVE010000103.1:0-9412 GCA_964247485.1 uncultured Propionibacteriaceae bacterium | reverse complement strand
GGGGAGGACCCGGCGGCCGGCACGGCGGCGGCTTCCGCGACGGCGCCCAGGTCACCGAGCTCGCCGGCAAGCTGGGCGTGAGCGAGGACAAGGTCCGGGCGGCCCTCGAGGCCATCCGCGACGAGCGGCGGGCCAGCTCGCCCACGACCGACCAGACCCGTGAGCAGCGGGACGCGGCGCTGGCCAAGGCGCTCGCCGAGAAGCTCGGCGTCGATGAGGCCAAGGTCACTGCTGCGCTCACCGAGCTCCGGCAGGCCCGGCAGGCCGAGCAGGCGGCCGCGCTGAAGACCAAGCTGGACGCGGCCGTCGCCGACGGCACGCTGACCCAGGCCGAGGCCGACGCGGTGACCAAGGCCGTGGAGAAGGGCGTCATCGGCGGCGGCGGCCCCGGTCGCGGCCCGCGCTAACCCAGGGCCCGGAACTGCTCGGCGAGCGCCCACACCCGCTCACCCAGCTCGACCTGGGTGAGCAGGATGCCGACGGTGCCGCCCGGGTCGACGAAGAAGTCGGTGCCCTGACCGCCGGACCAGCCGAAGCGGCCCTGCCGCGGTCCGGCGGTCTGCACCGCAACGCCGAATCCCCAACCGGTGCCGTCCCAGAAGCCGGGGGCGAAACTGTCCGGCGTCTTGGCCTCGGCGGGCACCTGGTCGCTGGTCATCAGCGCCAGGTGCTCGGTGGAGATCAGCTGCTCGCCCCCGACCCGGCCGCCATCGGCCAGCATCCGGGCGAAGCGACCGTAGTCCGACACGGTGGAGACCAGCTCCCCGTGGCTGACGTCGAATGGTGGCGGCCCGGCGTAGAAGCCGCCGGCGGCGGGCTCGAGCTCGAGCAGGCCCTCGTCGCCGTGCCGGTACGCCGCCGGTAGCCGGCCGGTCGACTCCGCCGGCACCCAGAAGGCGGTGTCGGTCATTCCCAGCGGGCCGAACAGATCCTCGGCCAGGTGCTCGCCGAGCGGACGGCCGGTCAGTCGGGCGAGCAGGATGCCCAGGATGGCGAAGCAGTGGTGGTAGCGCCAGCCGGCGCCCGGCGGGAAGGCGAGCGGCAGGGTCGCCAGCCGCGCGAGCCATGCGTCGGCGTCCAGCGCGGGCGGGTCGGCCCCGGCCTCAGTGCCGTTCTCGGCCATCGCCCGCTGCAGCGGCGAGTCGACGAGGATCATGCCGTAACCGGCGGTGTTGGTCAGCAGGTCGCGCACAGTGATCGCGCGGGACGCGGGCCGGGTGTCGTCGAGGGCGGCCGTCGGCGCACTCAGCACGCGGCGGTCCCCGAGCTCGGGCAGCCACTCCGTCACGTCGGCGTCGAGGCCGAGGCGCCCCGCCTCGGTCAGCCGCAGCGCCGCGACCGCGACGATGGGCTTGGTCATCGACTGGATCCGCATGATCGCGTCCTCGGCCAGCGGGTCGCCACCCACCGCCGCCGTGCCCACGGCCATCACCTCGAGATCCCGCCCGCCGTGGGCGGCCACGGCGCCCGGGACCGTTCCGTCGGCCACGGCGCGCTCGAGCAGCTGCCGCATCCCGGTCTCCATGCCCCGACCCTGGCACAGGCCACCGACAGCCGCCGGCCGGACCGCCTCAGCGCGTCCGGACCTCCTCGGCCAGCGCGACCACCCGCTCGCTGGCCAGCACCTGCTCGAGGCCGAGCGGGGTGCCGTCCGGGCCGCTGAGCGGGACCCGCCAGTTGGGGTACTCGTCGATGGTCCCCGGCTGGTTCTGGGCCAGCCGGTCACCGACGGCGTCGGTCAGGGCGACGCAGAGCAGCCGGGACGGGGTCAGGGTGAGGTAGCGGTGCAGGGCCCGCACGGTCTCCTCCTCACCGGCGTACCCGGTCAGCAGCCCGCGCCGCCGCAGATTCTCCAGCCAGGCCTGCCGTTCGGCCTCGTCCGCGGCCAGCTCCTCGGCCAGCGGTCGGGTCAGCACGCCGAGCCGGTCCCGCAGCCGCACGTGGTCCCCGGCCAGGTAGGCCGCGGTCGGCGGCAGGTCGTGGGTGGTCACCGACGCCAGGCAGAGCTCGCGCCACAGCTCCGGGGCCAGCGGCGACCCGTCACCGTCCCAGTCGAACTCGAACCACAGGATCGAGGTGCCGAGGATGCCGCGCTCCCGCAGGTAGGCCCGCACCCACGGCTCCACCGTGCCCAGGTCCTCTCCCACCACCAGGGCGCCGGCCCGAGCCGCCTCCAGGGCCAGGATGCCGATCATCGCCTCGTGGTCGTAGCGCACGTAGGTGCCCTCGGTCGGCCCGGCGCCGGCCGGGATCCACCACAGCCGGAACAGCCCGATCACGTGGTCGACCCGGACGCCGCCGGCGTGCCGCAGGATCGTCGCGACCAGCGGGCGGAAGGGCGCGTACGCGGTGTCCGCCAGCCGGTCGGGCCGCCAGGGCGGCTGGTTCCAGTTCTGCCCGTTCTGGTTGTAGGGGTCCGGCGGGGCCCCCACGGCGATCCCGGAGGCGTACACGCTCCGCAGCCGCCAGGCGTCCGCGCCGTGCGGGCTGACCCCGACGGCCAGGTCGTGCACGATGCCGAGCGCCATCCCGGCCCGCCGCCCGGCCTGCTGGGCCGACGCGAGCTGCTCGTCCAGCAGCCACTGCAGCCAGGCGTGGAAGTCCACCCGGTCGGCGTGCTGCGCGGCGAAGGCGGCCACGGCCGGTGACTCCGGGTCCTGCAGGTCGGCCGGCCAGTCGGCGAACCGGGACCCATGGTGCTCGGCCAGCGCCGCCCAGGTCGCGAAGTCGATCAGCCCGCGACCCTCGCGGGCCCGGTAGGCGGCGAAGGACGCCTCCCGGCCGGGCGTCCGCGGCACCGAGAAGATGATCTTGAGGGCCTTGCGCTTCGCCGTCCAGGCGCGGTCCCGGTCGATGGGGGTGGAGCGGGCCAGCCGGACCTTGAGTTCGACCCGGTGTCGGTCGACCTTGCCCCGCTGTCGTTCGTCGAGCAGCGCGTACTCCGGGATGCGCTCCGGCCGCAGGTAGATCGGGTTGGTGAAGCGCCGGCTGGTCGGCAGGTAGGGCGACGGCTCCATGGGGGCGCGCGGCTCGGCCGCGTGCAGCGGGTTGACCAGCACGAAGTCTGCGCCGTGCATCCCGGCCGACCAGACGGCGAGGTCCTCCAGGTCGGTCAGGTCCCCGACCCCCCACGACTGCCGGGAGCGCACGCTGTAGAGCTGGGCGGCCAGCCCCCACGCGCGGCGCTCCCCCATCCGGGCCGGCAGCCCGAGCCACTCCGGGGTGACGATCAGCGCCATGGTGGCGGTGCGCTCACCGGAGCGCGCGTGCAGCGTGTGGTAGCCGGTGGGCAGGTCGGCCGGGACCTCGAAGGAGGCCTCGCCGACCAGGCTGCCGGCGATCTCCCGGGGCAGCTCCCAGTTCTCCAGCTGGCGCAGTGGCCCACGGGTGCCACCGGTCTCCAACTCGACCCAGGTTTCCGCGGGGTCGCCGTGCGGGACGTGCACCGCGACCGACGCCGTCCGGTGCTCGCGCAGGGCCAGGCAGGGCGGCAGCATCCGGGTCCACGGCCGGCTCCGGTGCGCCTCGAGAGCCGCGGCGGCCGTCTCCGGGGTCGACGCGTCGACGTCGAGGGCGGCCAGCACTGCGACGACGGTCGCCGGCGAGACCAGCACGTGTCGGCCCTGCCAGTCCCAGTACTCGGTGGCGATGCCGTACGCCTCGGCCAGGGAGGTCAGCGCAGGTTCGAGTTCGGGCACCCGCTCATCCTGGCAGGACCCGGTCGACCCCGCCGGGGCCGACGTGTCGGGATCAGGCGGTCGGCACGGCGAGCTGGCCGCAGGCGCCCTCGATCTCGCGGCCGCGGGTGTCGCGGACGGTCACCGGCACACCCTTGGTCTCGAGCCGGCGGACGAACTCGTTCTCGTCCTGGCGCCGGGAGGCGGTCCACTTCGAGCCCGGGGTCGGGTTCAGCGGGATCAGGTTGACGTGCACCCAGCCCCAGGTGCCGCGCCGCCGCAGGACCTTGGCCAGCAGGTCGGCCCGGCTCGCCTGGTCGTTGATGTCGCGGATCAGGATGTACTCGATCGAGACCCGCCGCTTGGTGGTGCGCGCGTACGCCCACGCCGCGTCGACGACCTCGTCCACGTTCCACCGGGTGTTGATCGGCACCAGCTCGTCGCGCAGCTCGTCGTCCGGCGCGTGCAGGGACAGGGCCAGCGTGACGGGCAATCCCTCGGTGGCCAGCTGCTGCATCCGCGGCACCAGACCCACGGTGGAGACCGTGATGCCGCGGGCGCTCATGCCGAGCCCGTCCGGCGTCGGGGTGGTCAGCTGCCGGACCGCGCCGACCACCGCCTTGTAGTTGGCCAGCGGCTCCCCCATGCCCATGAACACCACGTTGCTGACGCGCCCCTGACCACCGGGCAACTGCCCCCGGCTCAGCTTCCGTTCCCCGTCCAGCACCTGCTCGACGATCTCGGCGGCGCTCATGTTGCGCTGCAGCCCGCCCTGCCCGGTGGCGCAGAAGGGGCAGGCCATCCCGCACCCGGCCTGGCTGGACACGCACATGGTGGCGCGGTCGGGATAGCGCATCAGCACGCTCTCCACCAACGCGCCGTCGTGCAGCCGCCACAGCGTCTTGACCGTGGTGTCGCCGTCGCAGCGCAGCTCGCGGACGGAGGTGAGCAGCTGCGGCAGGAACTGGGCGGCCAGCTCGTCGCGTACGCCGGCGGGCAGGTCGGTCCACGCGTGCGGGTCGTCGCGCAGACCCTCGAAGTAGTGGGCCGACAGCTGCCGGGCCCGGAAGGCGCGCATACCCGCGGCCTCGACGGCCTCGCGACGCTGCGCCGGCGTCAGATCCGCCCAGTGACGGGGCGGCTGGCCCCGGCGGGGGGCCTCCATGATCAGGGGAAGGTTCGCCACGGGTCAGCCGCTGGGGACGAAGATGTACATGATCAGCCAGGCTACCGGGGCGGCCAGCAGCAGCGAGTCGAGTCGATCCATCACCCCGCCGTGCCCGGGCAGGAACGAGCTCATGTCCTTGATGCCGACGTCACGCTTGATCATCGACTCGATCAGGTCACCCAGCGTGCCCACGGTGACCAGGCTGGCGCCGACGACGATGCCGACCCAGAACGCGACGCCCAGCACGAAGACGGCCATCAGGGTCCCCGCCGCGATGCCGAAGAGCAGGGAGCCGGCGAAGCCCTCCCAGGACTTCTTCGGGCTGATCATCGGGGCCATCGGGTGCTTCCCGAACAGCACCCCGGCGACCAGCCCCCCGGTGTCGCCCATGGTCACCACGAGCATGAAGGTGACCAGTCGAGCGGCCCCCTGGTCCTCGGCCAGCATCAGGGCGGCGAACGACCCCAGCAGCGGCACGTAGGCCACGATGAGCAGGCTGGCCGCGGTGTCGCGGACATAGCCCTCCGACCCCTTGGGCATCCGCCACGCCAGGGCGGCCAGCACGGTGAGCGCGATCGACCCGAGCAGCACGCTGGTCGTGGAGAACTCGATGCCGGTGGTTTCCCGGCCGGCCAGATAGGAACCGACCGGGATGGCCACGCAGCCGAACGAGATCGGTACGATCGCCGCCGTCATCTCGAGCTTGCGGAGCGCCTGGTAGAGCTCGAGGGACGCCAGCGCCAGGGCCGCGGCGAGCAGGACGACGAAGGCCGGTTCGAAGAACATCAGGCTGAGCACGACGTAGGCGCCCAGCGCCACCCCCAGGCCGATGGCCTGGGGCAGGTTGCGCCCGGCCCGGGTCGACGCCCGGGCCCGCGCGCTGGAGATGATGATGGGTGTATCGGTCGTGTCGGTCACCTCAGACCTCGAGCAGCTCCGCTTCCTTGTGCTTGAGCACGTCGTCGATGGCGTCGGTGTGCTTCTTGGTCGAAGCGTCGAGCTGCTTCTCCGCCCGACCCACCTCGTCCTTACCCGCCTCGGCGTCTTTCACCATCTTGTCCAGGGCGTCCTTGGCGGACCGGCGGGCGCCGCGTACGGAGATCCGGGCGTCCTCGGCCTTGTTCTTGGCCAGCTTGATGTACTCCCGGCGCCGCTCCTCGGTGAGCTGCGGCAACGTGACCCGGATGCTGTGCCCGTCGTTGGACGGGTTCACCCCGAGGTCGGAGTCGCGGATGGACTTCTCGATGGCGGTCATCGCGCTCGGGTCATACGGGGTGATCATGATGACCCGCGCGTCCGGCACCTGGAAGGTGGCCAGCTGCTGGAGCGGCGTCGGCGAGCCGTAGTAGTCGGCCGTGAGCTTGACGAACATGGCCGGGTGGGCCCGCCCGGTGCGGATGGCCGCGAACTCCTCCTTGGCGTACTCGACCGCGTTCGCCATCTTGGACTCGGCGTCACGGATGATGTCCGGGATCACGACCACTCCTTCGTGCATGGGGCCACGCCAGTGGATCAGGCGTGGACGGTGGTACCGATCTTCTCACCTGACACCACGGCCACGATCGAGCCGTCGGTGTCCAGGCTGAAGAAGATCATCGGCAGCTTGTAGTCGCGGGCCATGCTGATCGCCGTCGCGTCGGCCACCTTCAGGTCCTTCGCCAGGTACTCGTCGTAGGTCAGCTCGTCGAACCTGACCGCCGTCGGGTCCTGGTTCGGGTCGGCCGAGTAGACCCCGTCCACCCCCTGCTTGCCCATCAACAGGACCTCGGCGCTGATCTCCAGTGCTCGCTGGGCGGCCACGGTGTCGGTGGAGAAGTAGGGCATGCCCGAGCCGGCCCCGAAGATCACCACGCGCCCCTTCTCCAGGTGCCGCTCGGCCCGCCGCGGGATGTAGGGCTCGGCGACCTGGCCCATGGTGATCGCGGTCTGCACCCGGGTCTGCACACCGAGCTTCTCCAGGAAGTCCTGCAGGGCGAGGCAGTTCATCACGGTGCCGAGCATGCCCATGTAGTCCGCGCGGTCGCGCTCCATCCCGCGCAGCTGGAGCTCGGCACCGCGGAAGAAGTTGCCGCCGCCGACCACCACGGCGACCTGCACGCCGCTCCTGGCCACCGTGGCGATCTGCTCGGCCAGGCCGTAGACCACGTCCGGATCGACCCCGACGTGGCCCCCGCCGAACACCTCCCCGGACATCTTGAGCATGACCCGCTTGTACGGACTGGGCATTTCGGCGTCCTCTCGTCGAGCCGGGCCCTGAGCCTGTCGAAGGGCGCTCGACAGGCTAAGCGCTGCGACTAAGCTACTGCGGCCTCGAAGCGGACGAACCGCTTGACCTTGACGCCGGCTGCGTCGAGCACCTTCGCCACCGGGGTCTTGTTGTCGCTCACCGACGGCTGGTCGAGCAGCACGACGTCCTTGAAGTACGCGTTCACCCGGCCCTCGATGATCCGCGGCAGGGCCTGCTCCGGCTTGTTCTCCTCGCGGGCGGTGGCCTCGGCGATCCGGCGCTCGTTCTCCACCAGGTCGGCCGGCACGTCGTCCCGGCTGAGGTAGATCGGCCGCATCGCCGCGATCTGCATCGCCGCTGCGCGGGCGGCGGTCTCGTCGCCGCCCTCGTACTCGACCAGGACGCCGACCTGCGGCGGGAGGTCGGAGGCCCGCTTGTGCAGGTAGACAGCGGTCTGGCCGTCGAAGTAGGCGGCGTTGGCGACCTCGAGCTTCTCGCCGATCTTGACGGCGAGCTGCTCGACCGCCTCGGCCACCGTCTGACCGGACGGCAGCGACGCGGCGTTCGCCTTCTCCACCGTGTCGGCCTGGCCGGCCGCCGCGGCCTTCACCGCGTCGGCGGCCAGCTCCTGGAACTCGGCGTTCTTGGCCACGAAGTCGGTCTCGGACCCGAGCTGGAGCAGCGCGCCGTCGGCGAACGCGACCAGCCCGTTGCTCGCCGAGCGCTCGGCGCCGCGCGTCTCCGCCGTGGCCTGGCCCTGCACCCGCAGGCCCGCCCCGGCGAGGTCGTAGTCGCCGTCGGCCTCGGTCAGGGCCTTCTTGCAGTCCATCATCCCCGCGCCGGTCGCGTCGCGGAGCTTCTTCACGTCAGTGGCAGCGATCTGGGCCATCGTGTGCGCTCGTCCTCGTTCTCTCAAGATGTGCTCGGAACCCGGTCGACGGGCTCCGGGTCAGCTGTGGGTGTGCCCGGTCTCGGGCTTGTACTCGTTCTCCGGGTCCGGGTTGTCCGACTGCAGCTCGACGTCGGCGGCGCGGTCCGCCGCGACCTCGGCCAGCTCGGTGGCCTGCTCGGGGATCTCCTCCCCCGGCACCGGCGCGACGTCGTCGGGGACGACCTCGGCGGGCTCGGCCGGGGCCGGCTCCTGCGAGGCACCCAGCAGCTCGCGCTCCCAGTCCGGCATCGGCTCGACCTCGACCTCGGCGCCGGTCTGCACGCCGGAGCGGGAGACCAGGCCCTCCGCGACGGCGTCGGCCAGCACGCGGGTCAGCAGCGAGACCGAGCGGATGGCGTCGTCGTTGCCCGGGATCGCGAAGTCGACCTCGTCGGGGTCGCAGTTGGTGTCCAGGATGCCGATCACCGGGATCCGCAGCTTGCGCGCCTCGTCGACGGCCAGGTGCTCCTTCTTGGTGTCGACGATCCAGACCGCCTGCGGGGTCCGGGCCATGTCGCGGATGCCGCCGAGGGTCTTCTCGAGCTTGTCCTTCTCACGGCGCAGGCCGAGCAGCTCCTTCTTGGTGAGGCCGGAGGCGGCGACGTCGTCGAAGTCCATCCCCTCCAGCTCCTTGAGGCGCTGGATCCGCTTGATGATGGTGCCGAAGTTGGTCAGCATGCCGCCCAGCCAGCGCTGGTTCACGAAGGGCATCCCGACCCGGGTGGCCTGCTCGGAGATGGCCTCCTGCGCCTGCTTCTTGGTGCCGATGAACAGCACCTGGCCGCCGCGGGCGACGGTGTCCTTGACGAACGCGTACGCGCGGTCGATGTAGGTCAGCGACTGCTGCAGGTCGATGATGTAGATGCCGTTGCGCTCGGTGAAGATGAAGCGCTTCATCTTGGGGTTCCAGCGACGGGTCTGGTGCCCGAAGTGGACGCCGCTCTCGAGGAGCTGGCGGGTGGTGACGACGGCCACGGCCGGTGTCCTTTCCTGGCCGGCACGCACGGGTGCCGACATGACGGTTGTCCGGCGCCGAACCCTTCGACGCCGCCTGATGCCGGCGCGGCCCAGACCCGCCCTCGGTCACCCGGGAGCGAGACCGCTGGGGCCGCCCGGTCGGTGAGGACCGGTGAGCCGGCATGCGAAGTCAGGCCGGACGGGCCGGCCTGCTCCCGCAACTGTACGCGAACCCCGGGAACGCCCGCACCTCGTCACGTCGTTGTCCACAGGCCGCACCGCCCTCGCCGCGTCGTCCACAGATTCCGCGGACCGCGGTCGATCGCCGTGGCGATCCGCAGACTCCCGGCATGACGTTGCTGCGACGACTGCTGCTGCCGCTGGCCGGCCTGCTCACCCTCGGCGGGCTCGGCCGGGGCCGGCTCCTGCGAGGCACCCAGCAGCTCGCGCTC
>CAXTVE010000102.1:6800-9472 GCA_964247485.1 uncultured Propionibacteriaceae bacterium | reverse complement strand
GCCCCGGGGGTCGCGGGGGTGTTGGCCACCCACCCCCCCCGCGGGGGGGCCGGCCCGCGCACGACCAGCGCGGTCGCCACACCCCCGCCCGCCCCCTGCACCAGCACCGTGTCGCCCGGCTTGGTCCCCGACTGGGTGAACAGCATTCGGTACGCGGTGAGCCAGGCCGTCGGCAGGCAGGCCGCCTCAGCGAAGCTGAGCTCGGCAGGCAGGTCCACGAGGTTGGCCGCCGGTACCGCGACCTCGGTGGCCAGGGTGCCCGGGTGTCGCTCGGACAGCAGCGAGCGGCGCGGGTCGTAGGTGGTGTCGGAGCCGACGAAGTCGGGGTCGTTGACCACGGCGTGCACGATGACCCGCCGCCCGTCCGGGGCCAGACCCGCTGCGTCGCAGCCGAGCACCATCGGCAGCAGCTCGGCCGCCAACCCGACCCCGCGCAGGGACCAGACGTCGTGCTGGTTCAGGGCGGCGGCCTTGACCTGCACGGTCACCCAACCCGGCGGCACCGGCGGCCGGTCGATCTCCTCGACCCGCAGGGCGCGCAGCGGGGACTCGGGGTCGGCGGCGACGGCGAGGGCGGCGAGCACGCTCCGTAGAGTACGACCCGTGCCGGACGCCGACGTCGTGACCGCCGCCTTCACCGAACGACAGGGCCGCCCGCCCGCCGGGGTGTGGGCCGCCCCGGGCCGGGTCAACCTGATCGGTGAGCACACCGACTACAACGACGGCTTCGTGATGCCCTTCGCGCTGGGCCAGCGGGTCACCGTGGCCGCCGCCCCCCGTGACGACGACCGCTGGACCGTGACCTCGCTCAACGAGGAGGAGACCGAGACTTTCGGGCGCGGCGACCTGCGCCCCGGCCGGCCGGGTTGGTCGGCGTACCCCGCGGGCGTGGTCTGGGCGCTGGAGCAGGCTGGCCACCCGGTCGGGCCGGCGGATCTGGTGCTGACCTCCGATGTGCCGGTCGGCGCAGGACTGTCGTCCTCCGCCGCCCTGGAGTGCGCGGTGCTGTCCGCGCTGGTGGACCTGAGCGGGGTCGAGCTGGACCCCCTGGAGCGGGCCAAGCTCGCGCGCCGGGCCGAGAACGAGTTCGTCGGCGCCCCGACCGGGCTGATGGACCAGGCCGCGTCCACCCTCAGCACGGCGGGCCACGCGCTGTTCTTCGACTGCCGCAGCTATGTCGACGAGGCGGTCCCGCTCGACCTGGCCGGCGCCGGCCTGGAACTGCTGGTCCTGGACACCCGGACCCCGCACGCCCTGGTCGACAGCGAGTACGCGACCCGCCGGGCCAGCTGCGAGGAGGCGGCCCGGCGGCTGGGCGTGGCGGCCCTGCGCGACGTCGACGACCTCGAGGCGGCGCTGGCCGAGCTGCCGGAAGAGGTGATGCGCCGCCGGGTCCGCCACGTGGTGACGGAGAACGCCCGCGTGCTGGCCGCGGCCGACCTGCTGCGCGCCGGTCGGGTCGCCGAGCTCGCCCCGCTGCTGGACGCCTCCCATGCCTCGATGCGCGACGACTTCGAGATCACCGTGCCGACCGTGGACCTGGCCGTCGAGACCGCGCGGGCGGCGGGGGCGATCGGGGCCCGGATGACCGGCGGCGGATTCGGCGGCTGCATCATCGCCCTGGTGCCCGCCGGTCGGTCGGACGAGGTCGCCGCCCGGGTCGCCGAGGCGTTCGCCAGGGCCGACTTCGGCCCCCCGGAGCACTTCCTCGGGGTGCCGTCGGCAGGGGCCGGCCAGCTGCGCTGACGGCAGGCGACTCAGGGCGAGGCGTCCGGAGGCCCGACGAAGACCTCCGTCGAGCGCGGGTGCAGCACCCCGACGAGGATGCCGATGGCCGCGACCGCGAAGGCACCGGCCGGCCAGGTCGTCGGCGCCGCCCGGAAGCTGTAGGCGACCGGCAGCAGGATGAGCTGGGTGGCCACCGCCGGTGCCCGACTCCAGCGCCGCCCCCGGAGGACGCCGCGGGCGATGACGAGCAGGAGCACGCCGTACCCGATCATCCAGATGGCCACACCTGAGCCGAGCACGGCCCGGCTGACCTGGATCTGCGTCAGCACGACGATCCCGAAGACCAGGGCCGCGACCGCCCCCACGGCGAGCAGCCCGGCGGCGAGCAGCAGCGGGGTCGGCCGAGCCGGCGTACGGTTTGGGCTGGTGTTCATGGGGAAATTATCGAATGTGAGCCAGCCGACGTGGCTAGCCTCTTGTAATGCCCCAGAGAAGTTGAAAGTCTTTGGCTGGGAGTTCAGGGCCTGATGGTAACGGGGTGCTGGCTTCTGTCAGCACGCGGGGTCCCTGGTGGACTCCGAGCAACCAGTGAGGAGTGTGTAACGCCATGGATTGGCGCCACCGTGCCGCTTGTCTGGACGAGGACCCGGAACTGTTTTTCCCGATCGGGAACACCGGTCCGGCTCTGCTCCAGATCGAAGAGGCGAAGCAGGTCTGCCGGCGCTGCGATGTCCGCGACGCCTGCCTGCAGTGGGCGCTGGAGGCCGGACAGGATCACGGCGTCTGGGGCGGACTCAGCGAGGACGAGCGGCGGGCGCTGAAGCGCCGGGCGGCGCGAGCCCGGATCCGCACCGCGTAGCTCGCTCGTCAGTCGACGAACGCCGGGGTGATCCCCCGGCGTTCTTTTTTGCTATCCACCGAGGGACGGGCCCGGTCTCCTCGCT
>CAXTVE010000102.1:0-6790 GCA_964247485.1 uncultured Propionibacteriaceae bacterium | reverse complement strand
TTTTTTCGCCCCCCCCCGCGGCCGGGGCCGCGCCCCCCCCGCGCCCCCCCCCCCCGCCCCCGCTCACCCCTCGGCCCTGATCAGGCCCTGACGTTCCGCTGCAGGGCAACCGCCTCGTACGCCGGCACCGAGACCCGGGCGAACCCGGCACTGTTCACCGCCACCTCGGCGGAGCAGCCCCGTGCCGCCGTGTCGTTGACGACGTCGCAGTAGGTACCCCCCGGCAGGCCGGTCTGCACCCGGATCGTCTTCGCCGTCGGCCCGTTGTTGAACGCCGCCCAGCCGCGGTTGCCCTTGCTGAAGGCGATCACATTGAAGTCGTCGGTGTAGAAGTTGGCCCGCTTGGCCGCCTTCACGTACTTGTGCCACTTGACCATGGCCACGATGCCGCGGTCGCGGTGGTCACAGGTCCACTGGCCGTTGCTGCAACTGGCGTTGGCGACCAGCCCGTCCGCGTTCGACGGCGGGCCCTGGGTCTTCCCGGCCAGGTCGTCACCCGTGGCCCCGGCGGGCGGGGTGGCCGGCGGTCCCCAGGTGAAGCTCGAGTAGACCTGCGGCGAGCCGTAGCCCTGGGCGAGCAGCCATTTGTTGGCCAACCGGAACCGCGCGCCGTCCTGGTAGGACAGGTACGGGCCGTTCCGGTCGGTGTCGTGGTTGGTGACGAAGGACAGTGTGTCCTTGCTCGCCGTCAGACCGGACCCCGTACCGAACACCTCGAGCGTTGCCAGGCTGCCCTCCGCCTTCTCGGTGTAGGACTCGAAGGCATTCTTGATCTGCTCCGCGGCCGGCAGCCCGAGGACGTCACCGGACTTGGTGAAGGCCTGTGGAGCCAGGACGCCCGGCCCGCCCTGGAACACCTCGAGGGCCCAGTAGGGCTTCACGCCGTCCCGGGTCCGGTTGAGCCGGGAGTAGATGGCGTCGAGGTCGTCCTGGCCCACGTGCTTCGCCGCGTCCACGCGGAAGCCGGAGACGCCGTAGCCCAGCAGCTTGTTGAGGTAGGCGGCCAGCGTCCGCTGCACCCGGGCGCTGTCGGTGTCGAGGTCCTCCAGGCCCACCAGGTTGCAGTTGAAGACCTGGACCTTGTTGTTGAAGTCGTCGATGCCGCCCGTGGTCGGGCACTCGCCGGTGTTGACGTGGAAGTCGCCCGGCCGGTAGGGAATGGCCGGGTAGTTGTACGGGGTGAAGTTCTGGCCGCCGTAGGAGGTGCTGCCCTGGCCGGTGGTGTGGTTGATGACCGCGTCGACGTAGACCTTGACCCCGGCCCGGCGACAGGCGCCGACCATGGTCCGGAACTGCGCCTCGGTGCCCATCCGGCTGGTCAGGTCGTAGCTGACCACCTGGTAGACCTCCCACCACGGGTGCAGCACGGCGCTGCCGGTCGTACCGGGGCTGCCCGCCTCCCGCGCGGTGCGCTTGACCGAGTTCTGGGGCGGGGCCACCTGGACCCCGTCGTAGCCGGAGCGGGCCAGCCGCGGACACTCGCGAGCGATCGACGTCCAGTTCCACTCCCACAGGCTCACGGTGACACCGGGCTCCTGGGTCGGGGTCGCTCGCCGGGGCGGGGCGCTGTCGGCGCTGGGGGCGGTCAACGTCATCCCGAGAGCCAGAGTGGTCGCCACGACCATCGCGCTGCGCGCGGCGAGAACTCTGGGGCGGAACGAGCGTCGGATTCTGCGGAGATGCATGGGCCCTCCTTCGGGCGTGGGCATTCGCGGACGCAACGTCTGCGTGCCCTTCCTAGTGACCGGCGTCACGCACTGTCAAGAGTCCGCACCCCGATGGTCACAACGGGATCTCCACCACGGCCCGGGTCCCCGGTCCCTCCGGCTGCGGCCCCAGCGAGAACGTTCCCTCCATCTCCGCCACCAGGCTGGTGACGATCGACAGACCAAGGCTGGGCGACTGCCGCCAGTCGAACCCCGGCGGCAGTCCTCGCCCGTCGTCGCTGATCTCCACCCGGACGTGGCCGTCGATCCGGGTGGGCACCACGCGCACCTCGCCGGACTGCGCCGCCAGTCCGTGCTCGACGGCGTTCTGGCACAGCTCGGTGATGATCATGGCCAGGCTGGTCGCGACATCGGCGGACAGCAGTCCGAAGCTGCCCTGCCGAACCGCCGACACGCCGCCCCAGGAGGCGGCGACGTCACCCACCATCCGGAGCAGCCCGTCGGCGACCCGGTCGAACTCGACAATCTCGTCGAAGGCCTGTGACAGCGTCTCGTGCACGATGGCGATCGACGCGACCCGTGACATCGCGTCGTTGAGGGCGACCCGGGCCTCGGGCGAGGAGATCCGCCGCGCCTGCATCCGCAGCAACGCGGCGACGGTCTGGAGGTTGTTCTTCACCCGGTGATGGATCTCTCGGATGGTCGCGTCCTTGGTGACGAGCTGGCGCTCCTTGCTCCGCAGGTCGCTGACGTCGCGGCAGAGCACGATCGCCCCGACGCGTTCGCGGTTGACCCACAGCGGCAGCACCCGCACCATCAGGTACGCGTCACCGGAGACGAACTCGGTCCGACGGGCGCTGCGACCGGAAAGCACCGACGCCACGGAGTCGTCGACCGGTCCCGGGCCGGCCGGGAACAGCGCCGCGGTCAGCGTCGGCAGGTGCTCGTCCACCAGGTCGCCGATGAGGCCCAGCCGGCGATACGCGCTCAGTGCGTTGGGGCTGGCGTAGTGGACGTCGCCCAGCGCATCGATCCGGATGAAGCCATCGCCCACCCGGGGGTTGAAGGCCAGGTTGGTCGTGTCGTCGGGCAGCGGGAACGCGCCGACCGAGATCATCACGGCCAGCTGGGCGGCTGTCGCCAGGTAGGCCTGCTCGAGGAAGCTCGGCACCCGCTCGTCGAGCTGGCTCTTGTGCTGCTCGACCACCGCGATGACCCGGTCGTCGCGGTGCACGGGGATCGCGTGCACATCGACCGGGATGCCGGCCAGCAGCTTGGCCTCGCTGGTCTGGGTCACCTCGCCGCTGACGAAGGCCCCGGACACCAGGTGCTCGGGAGAGTAGGCGATCAGGTCGCCGACGACGTCGTCGAACAGCGAGGTGGGACCGGTGGTCGGCCGGATCTGAGCCGCTGCCCAGTAGACGTTGGGGTCGCGGTCGGGCACCCAGAGGACGAGGTCGGAGAAGCTGAGGTCGGCGAACAGGTGCCACTCGGAGACCAGGAGGCGCAGCCACTGCTGGTCGCCCTCGCTCAGGTCGGTCCGTCCGGAGATGATCTCCGACATCGATGGCACCCCACCAGCCTAGGCCGCCCAGGACCGCCCGCTCCGTGACGCTTGACGGGAGGGGGTGGACTGGCCAGGGTTGGGTCCAACTACGCCGACGTGGTTCAGGAGGAACCCAGTGAGTGACCCCTTACCCGCGGAGAGGGACCCGCGCAGCCGGCTGACGCCGACCAAGATCGCGGTCTCGCTGATCCTGCTGGCCGGCATCGTGGTGCCGCTGCTGGTGCCGACCTACGACCAGAAGGAGCCCAGACTCTTCGGGTTCCCGTTCTTCTACTGGTACCAGCTGATCTGGGTCTTCATCGCCGCCGGCCTCTGCGCGCTCAGCTTCTGGCTGCTCAAGCGGGAACGGGACGCCTACCGCCGCGAGCACGGGGAGGTCGGCCGATGAACATCAACTGGGTGGCCCTGGTGATCCTGGCGCTGCTGTTCGGCGTGGTCACCGTGATGGGCTTCTACGCCGCCCGGTGGCGGCGGCCGGACAACCTGGCCTCGCTGCACGAGTGGGGCCTGGGCGGCAAGAGCTTCGGCACCGTCACCACCTGGTTCCTGCTGGGCGGCGACCTCTACACCGCGTACACGTTCGTGGCCGTGCCGGCGGCGATGTGGGCCACGGGCGCGGTCTCGGGCTTCTTCGCGGTGCCGTACACGATCGTGCTCTACCCGATCATCTTCTACTTCCTGGGCCGGATGTGGTCGGTCGCACACCGGCACGGCTACGTCACCACTGCCGACATCGTCCAGGGCCGCTACGGCAGCCGGAGCCTCAGCCTGGCCATCGCCCTGACCGGCATCTTGGCCACGATGCCCTACATCGCCCTGCAGCTGGTCGGGATCCAGGCCGTGCTCGAGGTCGTCGGACTCGGCGGTGAGAGCCTGCTGGCCCGCGACCTGCCGCTGCTGATCGCCTTCGCCGTGCTGGCCGCGTACACCTACTCCTCGGGGCTGCGGGCGCCGGCGATGATCGCCTTCGTCAAGGACATCCTGATCTACCTGGTGATCGCGGTGGCGGTGATCTACCTGCCGCTCAAGTTCGGCGGCTGGGCCGGCATCTTCGACGCCGCGGAGGCCAAGATGGCCGCGCCGTCGGCGGCCAATCCGGCGCTGCCGACCGGAGCCTTCATCCCCGGACCGATGCAGCACTGGGCGTACGCGTCCCTGGCGCTGGGGTCCGCACTCGCGCTCTTTATGTACCCGCACTGCGTGACGGCGACGCTGTCGTCGAAGGACCGCAGCACCGGCCGCCGGAACGCGGCGATCCTGCCGGCGTACTCGCTGCTGCTCGGTCTGCTGGCCCTGCTCGGCTACATCGCGATCAAGGCCGGGACGGTTCCGGTCGGGCTGGACGGCAAGATCAACCCGCAGCTGGTGATCCCGCAGCTGTTCGAGGACCACTTCCCGTCGTGGTTCGCCGGGGTGGCCTTCGGAGCGATCGCCATCGGTGCCCTGGTGCCGGCCGCGATCATGTCGATCGCCGCGGCCAATCTGTTCACCCGGAACATCTACAAGGCCTACCTGAGGCCGGACGCCGACGATGCCCAGGAGGCGAAGGTCTCCAAGATCGTCTCGCTGATCACCAAGCTCGGTGCCCTGCTGTTCGTGCTCGTCCTGGACAAGCAGAACGCGCTCAACTTCCAGCTGCTCGGCGGCGTGTGGATCCTGCAGACCCTGCCCTCGATCGTGTTCGGGCTGTTCACCCGCTGGTTCCACCGCTGGGCCCTGCTGATCGGCTGGGCGGTCGGCATGACCTACGGCACGGTGGTCGCCTACGGGTTCTGCACGCTGTGCTCGACGCGACCCTTCGGCAACGCCCTGGCCATGACCCCGCTGATCGAGCGGGCCGGCTACATCGGGCTGACGGCGTTCGCGATCAACGTCATCGTGACGGTGGCGCTGACGTTCCTCTTCCGAGCCCTGAAGGTCAGCAACGGCACCGACATCACCAGCACCGGTGACTACTTCGCTGACATCGGCGACCCCGGCGTCCAGGCCAGGGTGGCGGAGGAGAAACCAATCCACTGAAACCTGGCACACTTGGTCGCCGGTGCTCTTCGAGCATCGGAGGAGCGCCCCGGTCCCGTTGGAGGAGCGATGAGCGAACACGCTTGTCGTTCGCGAAGAGTGACGACGTCGGGAGCAGTAGGGCGCGACGGGTGCGAGAAGAGCGGAGAAGAAATGGCCAAGGGTGGACGGAAGCGTCGGGCGCGGCGGAAGAAGAACGCGAACCACGGCAAGCGCCCCAACGCTTGATCTCTGCGGCAGCGTGCTGCACCCTCGTCGAGCGAGATGTGCAGCAGGCTGTCGCAGAGTCTTCAGAGTGTCCGGCGGATGACGGTGAGCTGCGTGACGATCCGGGTGCGCAGGTGGGCCGGGGCGACCTCGCCGCCGCAGCAGCGACGGACCACGGCCCGCACCGACTGCTCGACGTCGAGCAGGTGCAGGCAGGGCTCGCAGGCCGCCAGGTGCGCCCGGATCTCGTCGCCGGTGGCGTCGTCCAGCTCCTCGTCCAGGAACGTGTGCATCCGCTCGGCCACGAGCGCGCAGTAGTCCTGGCTGTCGTCTGCGCTCATGCCCGGCTGCCTTCCCGGGTCAGGCCGCGTTCGGCGGCGTAGTCGGCCAGCAGTCGGCGCAGCTGGGTCCGGCCGCGGTTGAGCCGCGACATCACCGTCCCGATCGGGGTGCCCATGATCTCGGCGATCTCCTTGTACGCGAAGCCCTCCACGTCGGCCAGGTACACCGCGAGGCGGAAGTCGGGGGCGAGCTGCTGCAGCGCCTCCTTGACGTCGGAGTCGGGCAGCCGCTCCAGCGCCACCATCTCGGCCGACTTCAGTCCACTGGAGGTGTGGGACTCGGCCCGGGCAAGCTGCCAGTCCTCGACGCTGTCCCCGTCGGAGAGCTGCGGCTGACGCTGCTTCTTGCGGTAGGAGTTGATGTAGGTGTTGGTCAGGATCCGGTAGAGCCACGCCTTGAGGTTGGTCCCCGGGGTGAACTGGTGGAACGACGAGTACGCCTTGGCGTAGGTCTCCTGCACCACGTCCTCGGCGTCAGCCGGGTTGCGCGTCATCCGCAGCGCGGCGGCGTACAGCTGGTCGAGGTACTGCAGCGCATCGGCCTCGAAACGGGCGTGCCGCTCGTCTGCGGTCTCGGCGTGGCCGACCTCGGTCGGGCTGGACGAGGAGGCGGGGTCTGCAGGGCTGGTCATCACGACCGAGAGTACCGGCGACAGGCCGCGCCAGGGCGGTGCGGCGACCGGGTCGGCGAACATCGGCATGTCAGGGAGAACGCGATCGGCGTCACACTATTCCCCTACCCGGCCAGGAAGCGGCCAACCTCGGTGACCAGCGTCCGCCGCAGATCGGCCGCGGTGAAGGCCGCATCCTTGATCACCCGGAAGCCGTGGTCGGCCCCCGGCAGCTCGACCAGCCGAAGGTCGGACACCTCCCCCGTCGCCGCCCGGATCTCGGCCGGGGTGCCGAAGGTGTCGCGGCTGCCCTGCAGGACCAGCCGGGGTACGCCGGCGGCGACCAGCTCGGGGGCCCGGGACCGGGACGGTTCGGTT
>CAXTVE010000101.1:0-9481 GCA_964247485.1 uncultured Propionibacteriaceae bacterium | reverse complement strand
GCCTGCCCACCGCCGCCGTGCCCGAGCAGGGCGACGACCCGGTCCCCCACCCCGTACGCGGTGACCGCCGGTCCGACGGCCTGGACCCGCCCGACCAGGTCGAAGCCGGGTACGAACGGGCGGCGGCTGCGCGAGCTGCCCGGCAGCAGGCCCCGACGCAGACCGAGGTCGGTGCCGTTGATGCTCGAGGCCTCGACCTCGACCAGCAGCTCCTCACCGCGCGGCGCCCCCGGCTCGGGCCGGTCGACGATCTGCAGCACTTCCGGCCCGCCCCGGCGGGTGAACTCCACGACACGCACCGGCCCAGCCTGACATGATGCAGCTCCTGGCTGTCGATCCGGCGTCCCCCGTTCGACGGAGAGGTGTAGGAAGCACACCCGAGTGAGAGGAGAGCCACCATGGCTCAGTACGCCGTTCTCATCTACGCCACCGACTCCGCCCACGCCCCGGATGCGACCCCCGACGACATCGAGCACTGCGACGACCACGCCGACGAGCTGGTCGCCGCTGACTCGATGGTGGCCGCCTACGCCTTGACCCCCCGCGACCTGGCGACGTCGATCCGCGCGGACGCGATCACCGACGGGCCGTTCGTTGATGCCAAGGAGATCGTGGCCGGCTTCTACATCCTCGAGGCACCCGACCTCGATGCCGCACTGGCCATCGCGGGCACCAACCCGGTGATCCGCGAGGGCGGCGGTGTGGAGGTCCGGCCGCGGCTCGGCGGGGGGGTCGTGGAGCGCCCGGCCGGGTGAGCGACCCGGCCGCGGTCGAGGCGGCCCTCGACGCCGCCCACCGCAGCGAATGGGCCTTCGTGCTCGCCGCGACGGTGCGCGTGGTCCGCGACCTGGACCTCGCCGAGGAGTGCGTGCAGGAGGCGTACGCGGCCGCCCTGCAGAGCTGGTCCGCCGCCGGGATCCCGGCGAACCCGGCGGCGTGGCTGACCACGACGGCCAGACGGCGGGGTATCGACGTGATTCGCCGCGACCGGACCCTGCGCGCGAAGCTCCCCCTGCTGGTGGAGAACGAGGAAGGCGTGGAGGACATCGCGGTGGACGCGCTGCTGGCCGAGGACGAGGAGCCCGAAGCGGCGGTGCCGGACGAGCGGCTGCGGCTGATCTTCCTCTGCTGCCACCCCGCCCTGGCGCAGGAGGCGCAGCTGGCCCTGACGCTCCGGCTGGTCTGCGGGGTGACCACGCCGGACATCGCGCGGGCGTTCCTGGTGTCCGAGCCGACCATGGCCGCCCGGATCACCCGGGCCAAGAAGAAGATCGCCGGGTCGCGGATCCCCTACCGGGTGCCGCCGGCCGCCGAGCTGCCCGACCGCCTGCGCAGCGTGCTCGGGGTGATCCACCTGCTGTTCACCACCGGACACACGGCCCCGTCCGGCGCGGCGCTGGTGCGGGTCGACCTGGTCGAGAGCGCGCTGCGCCTGGCCCGGATGCTGCGGGACCTGATGCCCGACGAGCCCGAGGTGCGGGGGCTGCTCGCCCTGATCCTGGTCACCGACGCGCGCCGGGCCACCCGGGTCTCCGGCACCGGTCGGCTCCTGCGCCTGGCGGAGCAGGACCGTTCGCAGTGGGACCGGGTCGCCCTCGCCGAGGCGCACGAGCTGATCACCGGCGTGCTGCGGGACGGCCAGGTGGGGCGCTACGTCCTGCAGGCGGCGATCGCGGCGGTCTACGCCGAGGCACCGTCTCAGGCCGAGACCGACTGGGCGGAGGTCGTCGCGCTCTACGACCGGCTGCTGGCGCTGTGGCCGTCACCGGTGGTGGCCCTCAACCGCGCGGTGCCTCTGGCTCAGGTCGCGGGCCCGGCCGCCGCCCTGGCCGAGGTGGAGGCCCTGGAGCGCACCGGGCAGCTCGACGGGTACCAGTACCTGCCCGCGGTCCGGGCGGATCTGCTCGTCCGCCTCGGACGCACCGCGGAGGCCGCGTCGGCGTACGAGCTGGCCCTGGACCTGGCCGAGAACGAGGCCGAGCGCGAGTTCCTGGCCGAGCAGCTCATGACCGTACGCGACCCGGGGCACCGGCGATGAGCCGGACGAAGCCGGCCCTCACCTCGGCCCAGCTCCGGGGGTCCTCGGCTGCTCTCCACAGGGCGGTGCGCCAGGTCGCGGCGAGCAGGCTGCCGACCGGGGGACCCCCGGGTAGGAGCCGATCCAGCGCACCGGCGACCCGGTCGTCGCCGGGCGCGGGCTCGCCGAGGTCGAGACCCGGGTCCGCGACCAGTCGCGCGTAGCCCGAGCCGGTCAGGAAGTCGAAGCCCACGAGGAGCGCGGGAACCAGGTCGGCCGGCTGTCCGATCGTCTGCATCGCCGCTGCGCCCTCGATCCGGTCGAGGACCCGTTGCTCGACATCGGCCCGGACCAGCCGGTAGAGACCCGCCTTGCTGCCGAAGTGGTGGTACAGCGAGCCGGTGGTGACCCCGGCCCGGGCGGCCAGCGCCCCCACCTGGACCGGTGCGAAGCCGGCCGCCCCGAACAGCTCCAGCGCTGCCTCGACCAGTCGGCCCGAGGTCGTGCCGGGCACCGGTAGCCATGCCTGCATCGGTCCATTATGGTCGACATCAACCATGCGTAATCGAGTTACGGAGGCGATCGGATGAAGCTGACTTTCCTGTACCACCCCGCCCCAGCGGCCGGGGAGCTCTCTGCAGCCGTTGCCTACTACCGCGATCAGCTGGGTTGGTCCGAGGCCTGGCGCGAGGGTGCGGAGACGGTGGCGTTCTGGCTGCCGGACCACTCGGCCCAGGTGATGGTGTCGACGACCGATCAGGCGGCCGGGCCGATGTTCCTGGTCGACAGTGTCGACGACTGGCTCGACGAGCACGCCGGAACGACCGTCGGGGTCCCCCGGTACGCCATACCCGGCGGCTCCGTGGTCGGCCTGCACGCCCCGGCCGGCCACACCTTCTACGTCTTCGACCAGCCTGACGCGTGAGGTGGTTTCGCTTAGGCGCCGACGGGTACCTTATGAGTATCGTCATGGGCATCCGCGTCAGCTGAAGCGAATCTCTGCCTGTCAGCGGCTGGGAAGTCGAGATCCGGTCCTCCGGGGCCTGACCGAATCGGATGAGACTTGACCACTTCGACGTCGACAGCGCGCCCCGCGCGCTCAGTGACCCAGACCTACACAGCGCTCGCCCAGCAGGTGCGTGAGCTGGGGCTGCAGACCCGGACCCGCTGGTTCTACGCAGTGGTCTTCGCCGGTCTCGTGCTGGCCGTCGGGGGGACGATCACCGGTCTCATCCTGCTGGACGAGTCCTGGCTGCAGCTGCTGATGGCCGGCGCGCTCGGCGTGCTGTTCACCCAGTTCGCCTTCCTCGGGCACGAGGCGTCGCACCGGCAGGTGCTCACATCCGGCCCGGCAAACGACCGGGTCGGCTACTTCCTGGCCACGGTGATGGTCGGGATGAGCTACTCCTGGTGGATGAACAAGCACACCCGCCACCACGGCAACCCCAACAAGCTCGGCAAGGACCCCGACATCGAGGTCGACACGTTCTCCTTCGTCGAGGAGGACGCGGCCGCCCGCAAGGGTGTGCTGGCATGGTTCACCCGCCGGCAGGGCTGGTTCTTCTTCCCGCTGCTGATCCTCGAGGGGGTCAACCTGCACCTGAAGTCGGTGCAGTACCTCTGGGCGGAGCGCCGAACCGCCGGCCGCCCGCTGGAGCTCGCGGTGCTGGTCACGCGCTTCGCGCTCTACCTCGGCGCCGTGTTCTGGCTGCTGCCGCTGGGCATGGCCTTCGCCTTCGTCGGGGTGCAGCTTGCGGTCTTCGGGCTCTACATGGGCGCCTCGTTCGCCCCGAACCACATCGGCATGACGATCGTGCCGCGGGATGTGAAGCTCGACTTCTTCAGCAAGCAGGTCCGGACCGGGCGCAACGTGTCCGGCGGCTGGTGGGCGACGGCGCTGATGGGCGGCCTCAACTACCAGATCGAGCACCACCTGTTCCCGAGCATGCCCCGCCCCCACCTGGCCGCCGCCCGCCGTCTGGTCCGCGAGCACTGCCGGTCGCTCGACGTCGCGTACACCGAGACCCACCTGATCGCCGCGTGGGGCATCGTGGTCGCCCACCTGAACCGCGTCGGCCTGGCCGCCCGCTCTTTCCAGTGCCCGGTGTCCGCCCAGCTCCGCTGAGTCGCACCCAGGTCAGCTGTGCTCGACGGCCGACTGCTCCACCGGTAGGCCCGCCACGTAACGCTGCATGAAGGCGTCGAAGCCGGCGACGTCCGCCGGGTCGGGCTCGACCGTGTCCAGCTGACTGCCCGCGAACACCTCGGCGCTCAGGAAGTCGGCGAGGCTCTGACCCGGGTCGCGCCGGGTCGCGTACGCCGCCAGCACTGCGATCCCCCAGGCCCCGCCCTCGGCCGCCACGTCGCCGACCGCGACCGGGGTGTCGATGGCCGCGGCCAGGAAGCGCTGCGCAACCCCCCTCGTGGTGAACAGGCCGCCGTGGGCGAACATCCGATCCAGGCGTACGCCCTCGTCGCGCTGCAACACGTCCATGCCGATGCGGAGCGTGGCCAGGGCCGAGAACAGCTGGACCCGCATGAAGGTGGCCAGATCGAGGGTGCTCTCCGGTGAGCGCAGGAACAGCGGACGCCCCTCCTCGAGACCGGTGATCGGCTCGCCGGAGAGATAGTTGTAGGCCAGCAGGCCGCCGCCGTCCGGGGCGCCGTCCAGCGCCGCGGTGAACAAGGCGGTGAAGACCGTGCTCGCGTCCACCTCGGTGCCCAGGGCCGCGGCGAACTGCGCGAACAACCCGGCCCAGGCGTTGAGCTCACTGGCCCCGTTGTTGCAGTGCACCATGGCCACCAGGTCCCCGGCCGGGGTGGTCACCAGGTCCAGCTCGCGGTGCACCCGGCTGAGCGGGCCCTCGAGGACGACCATCGCGAAGATGCTCGTGCCCGCGCTGACGTTCCCGGTCCGCGGGGCGACCGAGTTCGTCGCCACCATGCCGGTCCCGGCGTCGCCCTCCGGCGGGCACAGGGGAACGTCCGGGCGGAGCCCCCCGGTGGGGTCGAGCAGCTGGGCCCCGTCCGGCGTGAGCCGCCCGCCCTCTTCCCCGGCCGCCCGGATGACGGGCAGCAGGTCGGCCAGCCGCAGCTCGACCCCGGCCTCGGCCGCTGTCTGGTCGAACTGCTCGAGCATCCGGCCGTCGTAGCCGCCGGTGGCGATGTCGATCGGGAACATGCCGCTGGCGTCACCGACGCCGAGCACCCGCTCCCCGGTCAGCTTCGCGTGGACGTAACCGCCCAAGGTGGTCAGGTGCCCGAGCCGGGCGAGGTGGTCCTCGCCGTTCAGGATGGCCTGGTAGAGGTGGGCGACGCTCCACCGGTGCGGGATGTTGTGCCCGAACAGCGTGCTGAGCCGCTCCGCCGCCTCACCGGTGTTGGTGTTGCGCCAGGTCCGGAACGGCGTCAGCAGCTCGCCGTCGGCGTCGAGGGCGAGATAGCCGTGCATCATGGCGGAGACGCCGAGCGCCCCCACCGAGGTCAGCTCGACCTGGTACCGGTCCCGCACCTGCTCGGCGAGCGCGGCGTAGCACTGCTGCAGCCCGGTCCAGACCGCCTCCAGCGAGTAGGTCCAGCTGCGGTCGACGAACTGGTTCTCCCAGGTGTGGCCGCCGACGGCGACCGGCGCATGGTCGGGCCCGGTCAGCACCGCCTTGATCCGGGTCGACCCCAGCTCGATCCCGAGGGCGGTGCGCCCCTCGGTGATCGCGGCGGCAACGTCTGCGGACACGGGTCAGAACCCCTGGGCCAGGCGGTAGTGGGCCTGGTTCCAGCGGATCCGATCGGCGAACTCGCGCCGGTTCGTGGTCCCGTCGATGACCAGCAGCTCGACCCCCAGCACGTTCGCGAAGTCGAGGAGCTGGTCGGTGTCCACCGCGGTGGACAGCACTGTATGGTGCGGCCCCCCAGCGGTGATCCAGGACTCGGCCGAGGTGGCCAGGTCCGGCTTCGGCTCCCACACCGCCCGGGCGACGGGCAGCTTCGGCAGCGGCTCGTCCGGCGGCACCACCTCGACCTCGTTCAGGACCAGCCGGAAGCGGTCGCCCAGGTCGCAGATGCCGAGCACCGTGGCCGGACCGGGCGTCGCGTCGAAGACGAGGCGCACGGGGTCCTCACGGTCCCCGATGCCGAGCGGGTGGATCTCGACCCGCGGCTGGTCGACGGCGATGGAGGGGCAGACCTCAAGCATGTGCGCCCCGAGGATCCTGGGTCGGCCGGGGCCGAAGTGGTAGGTGTAGTCCTCCATGAAGGAGGTGCCGCCGGGGGCGCCGGCCCCGATCGCCTTGATCGTGTGCAGCATGACCGAGGTCTTCCAGTCGCCCTCGCCGCCGAAGCCGTAGCCGTCGGCCATCAGCCGCTGGACGGCCATCCCGGGGAGCTGCCGGAGTCCGCCCAGGTCCTGGAAGTTGGTGGTGAACGCTCCGAAGCCGCCCTCGGTGAGGAAGGACCGCAGCCCGCCCTCGATCCGGGCGCTGTACCGCAGCGACTCGTGCCGGTCGCCGCCGGGGAGGAGCTCGGGCACGACCTCGTACGCCTCGACGTAGGCGGTCATCAGGTCGTCCACCTCGGCGTCGGTCACGGCGTCCACCCGCTCGACCAGGTCGTTGACCCCGTAGGTGTTCACCGAGACCCCGAACCGCAGCTCGGCCTCGACCTTGTCGCCCTCGGTGACCGCGACGTCGCGCATGTTGTCCCCGAACCGGGCCAGCCTGAGGTTGCGCACGGCCGCGACACCGCGGGCGGCGCGCTGCCAGCCGGCGATCCGGGCCCGGGTGGTCGGGTCGGACACGTGACCGGCGACGGTCGTCCGCGGTACGCCGAGCCGGGTCTGGATGTAACCGAACTCCCGGTCGCCGTGGGCGGCCTGGTTCAGGTTCATGAAGTCCATGTCGATCTCGGCCCAGGGCAGCGACTGGTTCGCCTGCGTGTGCAGGTGCAGGAACGGGGTCTGCAGCGCCGCCAGGCCGGTGATCCACATCTTGGCCGGGGAGAAGGTGTGCATCCAGGCGATCAGACCGAGGCAGTCCGGATCGGCGTTGGCGGCCAGGATGAGGCGGTGGATGGCCCCCGCGTCGGTGAGCACCGGCTGCCAGGTCACCGGGACCGGCAGCGTGTCCCCGTCGTTGAGCTGGTCGACGACCGCCCGGGACTGCTGCTCGACCTGGGCCAGCGTCTCCGGGCCGTAGAGGCCCTGGCTGCCGGTGAGGAACCAGACGGACGGTTGGGCGGTCATGGACTCTCGCTCCCTGAGCCCGTCGAAGGGCCCATCTGGCCGTAGGCGTTCTGATAGCGGTCGTACAGCGAGTCGATGTCCGCCGTCTTGATCGGCAGCGGGTCGCCGAGCTGGCGGGCGATGTGCACGGTCCGGGCGACCTCCTCGCACATCACCGCCGCCTTGACCGCGTCCTTCGCGGTCCGGCCGACGGTGAACGGTCCGTGGTTCTGCATCAGTACCGCCGGGGACCGGCGGCCACGCAGCGTCTCCACGATGCCGCGGCCGATCGAGTCGTCCCCGATGAGCGCGAAGGGCCCGACCGGGATCTCGCCGCCGAACTCGTCGGCCATCATGGTCAGCACGCAGGGGATCGGCTCCCCGCGCGCCGCCCAGGCCGTGGCGTACGTCGAGTGCGTGTGCACCACCCCGCCCACCTCCGGCAGGTGCTGGTACACGTAGGCGTGGGCGGCCGTGTCCGACGACGGCGACCGCTCGCCGTCGACCAGCGTGCCCTTGAGGTCGGTGACGACCATCGCCTCGGGGGCCAGCTCGTCGTAGCCGACCCCCGACGGCTTGATCACCAGCAGGTCGTGACCCGGCACCCGGGCGGACACGTTGCCGGCCGTCCAGACGACGAGGTCCCAGCGCGGGAGCTCGGCGTGCAGGCGGGCGACCTCGACGCGGAGGTCTGCGACCACCGCGGCGATGTCGGCGCTGATCATCGCGCCGCGTTCGCCGCCCGCCGCTTGTTGAAGATGTCGAAGGCGACCGCCAGCAGCAGGACGAAGCCCTTGATGAAGGACTGCACCTCACTGCCCAGGCCGAGCAGGGACATGCCGTTGTTCAGCACGCCCATGATCAGGCCGCCGATGATGGCGCCGGTCACGGTGCCGATGCCGCCGGTGACGGCCGCACCACCGATGAACACGGCGGCGATGGCGTCCAGCTCGAAGCCGGTGCCCGCCCCGGGCAGGGCCGAGTTGCTGCGCGCGGTGAAGGCGATGCCGGCCACTCCGGCGAGGATGCCCATGTTCACGAACAGGCCGAAGTCGACCCGCTTGGTGTCCACGCCCGACAGCTGCGCGGCGAGCAGGTTGCCGCCCCGGGCGTAGATGTGTCGGCCGAAGACGAACTGGGTCATCACCGTGGTGTAGACGAGGATCAGGATCGCCAGGACGACCAGCACGATCGGGGTCCCGCGGTAGCTGGCCAGCACGAACGTGATGGCGAGGATGAACACCGCGGTGAAGACCGCCTTGGCCAGGAACCAGCTCCGGGGCTCGTCCTCGAGGCCGAGCTTGACCCGCTTGGCCCGCTCGCGCACCTGGGTGGCGACCAGGCCGACGGTCGCCGCGACGCCGAGGATCACCGTCAGCAGCTCGAAGGTCGAGTTGCCGCCGGTCAGGTCGGGCAGGAAGCCCGAGCCGACGCTGACGTACTCGGGCGGGAAGGGGGTGATCGGCACGTTGTTCAGCACGATCTGCGTCAGACCTCGGAAGGTGAGCATGCCGGCCAACGTGACGATGAAGGCCGGGATGCCGACATAGGCCACCCAGAACCCCTGCCAGGCGCCGATCAGGCCGCCGATCAACACGGCGCCGAGGATGCCGAGCCACCAGGGCCAGCCCCACTGGACGATCATGATGCCGCTGATGGCGCCGACGAAGGCGACCACCGAGCCCACCGACAGGTCGATGTGACCGGCGATGATGATCATCACCATGCCGATCGCGAGGATCAGCACGTAGGCGTTCTGGTTGATGATCGAGGTGACGTTGCGGGGGGTCAGCAGCGTGCCGCCGGTCAGGGCCTGGAACAAGATGACGATGGCGATCAGCGCGATGAAGATGCCGATCTGCCGCAGCCGCCCGCCGAGGAACGCCAGCACGCCACCCCCGGTCCGCTCGGGCGGTGGCGGGATCGCCGGTTCCGGCGTGGTGCTCGGTTCAACGGCCACTGACATCGGCGTACTCCTTGTCCATCGTCATGTACTGCATGAGCTTCTCGGGGTGGGCCTCGTGGGTGTCGACCTCGCCCGTGATCCGGCCCTCGGCCAACGCGTAGATGCGGTCGCAGATGCCGAGCAGCTCGGGCAGCTCGGAGGAGATGACCAGGATGGCCTTACCCTCCGCGGCCATCTGGTTGATGATCGTGTAGATCTCGTACTTGGCGCCGACGTCGATCCCGCGGGTGGGCTCGTCGAGGATCCGCACGTCGGGGGCGGGGCTCAGCCACTTGCTGCGGGC
>CAXTVE010000100.1:6881-9489 GCA_964247485.1 uncultured Propionibacteriaceae bacterium | reverse complement strand
GTCGCTGTACGACACCACGGCCTCGATGTGCGGCCGCTCGCGCCGCAGGTGACGCTTGACCGTGGACAGCGAGCAGCCGAGGCGGTGGGCCAGGGTCTCCAGGCTCTCGTCGGGGTGCGCGTGCCGGAGGCGCACGACCTCGTCGTGGTCGATCTGACGGTGCCGCCCGGTCACCCCGGCCAGCGTGTCGAAGTCCTCGGGGGCGACGTCGAGGGCCAGGGCCCGGCGGATCGCGGTGCGCTCGGCCGGCGTGGTGCCGCCGGCGTAACCGGCGACGTCGTGCTCGACGACCGCGGCGTAGAGGCAGTGATCGATCAGCGGGCAGCCGGAGCAGGCCTCCCGCGCCTGGGCCACCAGCCCGGCGTAGCGGTTTCGGACCGAGACGGTCGCGGTGCTGGCCGGCGGCTCCTCCAGCAACGGGTGCTGGAACACCGAGGCGAGCTCGACGCACCGGGGCTTGGGCGAGGAACTGGTCGGTCGGGGCATGCGGCTCTCCTCGAGGTCAGGGGTGGCTGGGTGCTCGCATGTGACGCGGGCCGCGGGGGTTCGGTTCCGGGTTCTCCCGGTCCGATCGGCGATGAGTGCTCCGACCGTGTGTCGATCGTGTTACGGGGTACTTCAAACGACATGAGTGACGGAAACACCAAGCTGGTGCGGCTGCCGGGCACCTATCCCGCGCAGGACGACACCTGGCTGCTGGCCGACGTGCTGCGGCGTACGGGGCTGGCGGACGGTCGCCGGGTGCTCGACGTCTGCACCGGCACCGGCGCGCTGGCGGTGGTGGCCGCCGGCGCGGGGGCGGCGTCGGTCGACGCGGTGGACCTGTCCTGGCGGTCCGTGCTGTCGGCGCGGGCCAACTCCAGGCTCCGGCGGGCGGGGGTCACCGTGCACCGCGGCGACCTGTTCGCACCGGTGGCCGGACGAAGCTTCGACCTGGTGCTGGCCAACCCGCCGTACGTGCCGGCCGACACCGACGTGCTGCCCCGGCACACCATCGACCGCTGCTGGGACGGCGGGGTGGACGGCCGGCTGCTGGTCGACCGGATCTGCGACGGCGTACGCGGGGTGCTGGCCCCGGGCGGCCGGCTGCTGCTGGTGCAGTCCTGCGTGACCGGTGAGCAGCAGACTCTGGACCGGCTGCGGGCCGTCGGGCTGACGGCGAGCGTCGCGGCCCGAGCCGTCGTCCCGTTCGGCCCGGTGATGCGGGCCCGGGCGCGGATGCTGCGGTCCCGGGGCCTGCTGGCGGACGACGCCCGCGGCGAGGAGGTGCTGGTGGTGGTCGGGACCGCGCCGGCGGTCACCGACCTGGCCTCGCCGGCCCCCGCCGCCCGTCTCGACCAGGCGCGTTGGCGCCGGGCCTCATGATGGCTGGTATGACCTCCTCCCGGGAACCGCGCGTGGTGCTGACCGGCGAGGGTCCGGTGCTGGTCGAGGGCCCGCTGCAGGTCGAGCTGCCCGACGGCAGTGTCGTCCGGTCCGAGCGTCCGGTCGTGGCGCTGTGTGCCTGCCGGCGCAGCAAGCGCTACCCGTTCTGCGACACCAGCCACCGGCGCAAGGTCCGGTCGCGCTCAGACGAGGATCGCGCGTGACCAGCACGCTCGACCGCCCCGTCGCCACGGTCACCGGGCCGCCGCTGCCGGCGCCCCGGGGGCCGATCTCGGCGGCCGTCCTCGACCGGCTCCGGGGCGGGGACCTGAGGTCCGACCTGCCGGTCGACGGCGCCGACCCGTACGGGGACGACCTCCAGCTGGCGCTCTACGTGGGCTACGAGCTGCACTACCGAGGGTTCGCCGGCGTCGACGGGGATGCGGAGTGGGACCCGGCGCTGCTCGGTCTGCGCCGGCGGCTGGAGCGGGTGTTCGAGGCGGCGGTCCGCCGCGACGTCGCGGGCGGCGACGATGTGGATGCCGCGATCGCCGAGCTGCTGGTCGAGTCGGCCGACGGCGAGGGCACGTCGTGGTTCCTGCGCCGCGAGGGCGAGCGCTGGCAGCTGCGGGAGTACGTCGTGCACCGCTCGATCTACCACCTCAAGGAGGCCGACCCGCAGGCCTGGGTGATCCCGCGGCTGGACGGCCAGGCCAAGGCGGCGCTGGTCACGGTCGAGCACGACGAGTACGGCGCGGGCCGCGGCGAGCGGATGCACGCTGCTCTGTTCGCCGACATGATGTCCGAGCTGGGTCTGGACCCGACGTACGGGGCCTATCTCGACCCCGCGCCCGCCGCGACCCTGGCCGAGACCAACTTCATGGCGATGTGCGGGCTGCACCGGCCCCACCGCGGCGCGATCGGCGGCCAGTCCGCGCGGGTCGAGCTGACCTCAGCCCCCGGCTCGGCCCGGATGGGCGCCGCCGCCGAGCGGCGCGGCGCCGGGCCCGCGACGGTGGAGTTCTACGCCGAGCACGTGGAGGCCGACGCCGTGCACGAGCAGGTCGTCCGCCGTGGCGTGCTCGCGCCGCTGCTCGCGGCCGAGCCGGAGCTGGCCGCGGACGTGGTCTTCGGCATCCAGGGCGCCACCCTGCTCGGCGCCCACTCCGGCGGGCAGCTGCTGTCCGCCTGGCGGGTCGGCCGCGCCTCGCTCCGCCACCCGCTCGACTGACCCCGACGTGGG
>CAXTVE010000100.1:2111-6871 GCA_964247485.1 uncultured Propionibacteriaceae bacterium | reverse complement strand
CGTTACAGGTACATCCCCCCGCTGCCCTGGGGCGATCCGCCCTCGGCGACGGGCGGCATCATGCCGCCCGCACCCGGCGGCAGGGCCCGGCGCATCTGCTCGAGCTGGGCCCGGGCGGCCATCTGCTGGGCGAACAACGCGGTCTGGATGCCGTGGAACAGTCCCTCGAGCCAGCCGACCAGCTGGGCCTGCGCGACGCGCAGCTCGGCATCGGTCGGGGTCGCGTCGTCGCTGAACGGCAGCGTGATTCGCTCCAGCTCCTCCACCAGCTCGGGGGCGAGCCCGTCCTTGAGCTCGTCGATCGAGGCGGTGTGGATGGTGCGCAGCCGAGCCCGGCTGGCGTCGTCCAGCGGCGCGGCCTTCACCTCGTCCAGCAGCTGCCGGATCATGTTGCCGATCCGCATCACCTTCGCCGGCTGCTCCACCATGTCGGTCACCGACTTGGGCGCCGCATCCTCCGTCTCGCCCTCCACGGCCGGCGGACCCTCCACCGCCATCGCCGTCGGGGTCACCACGTACACCCGCCCGTCCGGTGTGGCCCCGGCCACGCCCTGCATCTGCCCGCCGTCCTGGCCGGCTCCCTGATCCGTCGTCATGCCATCGACCCTACGGGGGCGGCCCTCGCGGTGGTGACGACTCCCTGACCCGGCACAGGTTCTTGCTGCTCAGCACAGGTTGCAACGTGTGCGGGGACGCCGAAACCTATGCCGGCATAGGTTTCGGCACCAGGGGGTGGGCGCGAGCGCAGCCCGGGAGAAAACCGGTGGAGGGGCGCGTACGCGGGCCGTAGGTTGGACCGGTCATGCGCGACTTCCCGCCGCTGGTCGCGGAACCCGAGTCACCCCTCACCCCCGATGCCGGAGCGTCCGGCTCGAGGGTGCGGTCGCGCGCGCCGCGACCCGGCACCTTCGCCCACCCGGACACCCGGAGCCCGGCCCGGTTCCTGATGTGGCTGCTGGTCCAGCAGCGGCCGGTGCTGGTCGCCTCCGCCCTCACCTCGGTGCTGGAGTGGCTGCCGGGCGCCCTCGGCCCGTACGTCATCGGCCGGATCGTCGACGAGGGCATCACCGCCCGTGACCTCGGCCGGGTGCTGGAGCTCGGCGCGGTCCTGCTCGGGCTGGTCCTGGTCGGGGTCACGGCCGGGGTGCTCAACCACACCCTCGTGGTCCGGTCCTGGCTGATCGGCATGTACGGCCCGATGAAGATGGTCAACCACAAGGCCGTCCAGCTCGGCCACGTGCTGCCGCAGCGGACCCCCACCGGCGAGGTGCTCAGCGTGTCCGCCGGCGACGCAGACGAGTTCGGCGCCCTGACCGAGATCGTCGCCCGCGCGGTCGGCGCGCTGGCGGCCTATCTGGTCATCGCCGGTCTGGTGCTGTCCACCTCGCTGCCGCTGGGGATCATGGTGCTGGTCGCCGCGCCCCTGATCGTGGTGCTCGCGCTGCCGCTGCTGCCCCCGCTGCAGCGCCGCGAGGAGGTCGAGCGGACCCGCTCGGCCGACCTGACCGGGATGGCCACCGACATCGTCGCCGGCCTGCGGATCCTGCGCGGCATCGGCGGCGAGCGCACCTTCGCCCGCAACTACGCCGAGCAGTCCCAGCGCACCCGCGCGGCCGGCGCGGCGGCCGGGGTGTGGCAGGCGCTCGTCGAGTCGGCCAGCGTGCTGTTCTCCGGCCTGTTCCTGGTCGTGCTCACCTGGCTCGGCGCCCGCGAGGTGGCCGGCGGCCGGCTGAGCGTGGGGGAGCTGATCAGCTTCTTCGGGTACGCGCTATTCATGGTCTGGCCGATCCAGTCCTTCTTCGAGCTCGCCCAGCGCTGGGTGCGCTCGATCGTGTCGGCCCGCAAGGCGATCGCGGTGCTGTCCGGCCAGCCC
Organism: uncultured Propionibacteriaceae bacterium; assembly: GCA_964247485.1. Taxonomy (GTDB): domain Bacteria; phylum Actinomycetota; class Actinomycetes; order Propionibacteriales; family Propionibacteriaceae; genus Microlunatus. The sequence goes on along the minus strand of CAXTVE010000100.1, from coordinate 4,998 downwards.
CCGTGGCGGGAGCCCGCGCAATCCCTACACCTGCCCGACGACGGCGTGCTCCACGACGAGCGGTCGGGCTTCACCGCCGAGCCGGGCGAGCTGACCATGATCGTGTCCGGCGTGCCCGATGACTCCGCCGCGTTGGCCGACCGGCTGGGTCGCTACCTGCCCGCGGACGCCGACCCGATCAGCCTCGAGGTGGCCGACGGGCTCAGCGGCCGACGGGCGCGCCGGGCCCGGGCGCGGCAGGCGACCGAGCGGGCCCGGATGACCGAGCGGGAGCAGGCGCTGGTCGGTGACAAGTGGGGCGTCAGCGTGGGCCACGTCGACCTGGCCGACGTACCGATCGCCGCCGTACGGAAGAAGATCCTGGTCAGCGACAGCGCCAGCCAGGTGTTCGCCGGCACCCTGCAGGAGGCGATCGACCCGCACGGCGCGCTGCGGCTGTAGCAGGCCGAGGCCGCGCTGCACACGGCGGCGGCCGACGACGTCTTCGCCGGGCTGGAGGGCGGCTGGCAGGGGCGGCTGGACGAAAAGGGTCGCGGGCTGTCCGGCGGCCAGCGGCAGCGGGTCGCGCTGGCCCGGGCGCTGGCCCGGGACCCGGAGATCCTCGTGCTGGTCGAGCCGACCTCGGCGGTGGACGCCCACACCGAGGCACTGAACGCCGGGCGGCTGGCCGCGTACCGGTCCGGGAGGACGACCGTCGTCACCACCGGGTCGCCGCTGCTGCTGCACCACGCAGACCGGGTGGCGTTCCTGACCGGTGAGCGGGTGGCGGCGTACGGGACGCACGAGGAGCTGCTGCGCACCTCGGCGGGCTATCGGGGCGTGGTGGCGAGAGTGCTGGACGACGAGACGGGACAGGAGCGATGAGCGACACGCGGACCCTGCTGCGGCGGGGACCGGAGGGCTCCGCCGAGACCTGGCGGACGACCACGCCGACCCCGCGGGTGCCGGCGGAGCTGACCCCGCCCACCGAGGGCTCACCCCGCCGACGGCTGCGGGCCTGGCGCCGGCGGCACCTGCTCCGCGAGCGGCGGGCGCAGGAGTACTTCGCCGACTCCCGCCAGCCGGAGCGGGCGCTCCCGGTGGCCGACCGCAAGGACGTCGGCCGCTTCTTCGGCGATCTCGTACGCCGGCGCAAGGGCGCGGTGATCATGCTGCTGGTGCTGCACGCCCTGGCGGCGGTCGCCGGGCTCGTGGTGCCGCGGATCCTCGGCCGGCTGGTCGACCAGGCCGCGGCGGGCGGCACGCTGGCCGCGACCCTGAACGGACTGGCCCTGGCCGTGGCCGGGGTGGTGGTCGTCCAGGCCGTGCTGACGTTCCTGGCCCTGCGCACCTCGGCGGTGTTCGGGCAGCAGGTGCTGGCGGACGCGCGGGAGTATGTCGTCCGCACGGTGCTGGGGCTGCCGCTGGGACGGGTGGAGAGTGCGAGCTCCGGTGACCTGGTCACCCGCGTCACCCGGGACGTGAGCACGATGGCCCAGACCATCCGCTTCGGCCTGCCCGAGACGGTGATCGCCATCATCACGACCGCGCTGACGGTGGCGGCGATGCTGCTCAACTCACCCCTGCTGACGCTTCCGCTGCTGGCCGTCGCGCCGCTGCTGATCGTGGCGGGCCGGCGCTACCTGAAGCGGGCCCCGCAGGGCTACATCGCCGAGGGCGGGACCTACTCGGTGATCAACTCGACCTTGACCGAGACGGTCGAGGGAGCGCGGACGGTCGAGGCGCTCGGACTGCAGGGCCGCCGGATCGACCAGTTCGACGTCGACGTCGACGTGTCGGCGCAGGCGGAGCGCTACACGATGGGGCTGCGGAACATCCTGTTCCTGCTGATCGGCTTCGTCTACGACCTGCCGCCGCTGCTGGTGCTCCTGGTCGGGGCGTTCGGCTATGTCAGCGGTTGGGTCACGCTGGGGCAGATCACCGCCGCGGTGCTCTACGTCCAGGCGCTGGTCGAGCCGCTGCAGCGACTGATCCGGATGCTCGACAAGCTGCAGGTCGGCATCGCCTCGACCAGCCGGCTGCTCGGCATCGCGTCGGTGCCGCAGGACCGCGAGGAAGGGGAGGCGCGGCCGGCCGACAACCGGCTGGTGGGCACCGACCTGCGGTTCGCGTACCGGACGGGGGTCGACGTGCTGCACGGCGTCGACCTGGCGCTGCGGCCGGGGGAGCGGCTGGCGATCGTCGGGCCGAGCGGGTCGGGCAAGTCGACGCTCGGGCGGCTGCTGTCCGGGATCAACGGACCGCGGACCGGTTCGGTGACCGTCGGCGGGGTCGAGCTGACCACGCTGCCGCTGCCGGTGCTCCGGACCGAGGTGGCCCTGGTGACGCAGGAGCACCACGTGTTCGTCGGGTCGGTGCGGGACAACATCATCCTGGCCCGCGAGGACTCGCCCGACGCGGCGGTGATCGAGGCGCTGCGGACGGTGGACGCATGGGACTGGGTGGCGCGGCTGCCGCGGGGGCTGGACACGCTGCTGGGGGCGGGGCAGTACAAGCTGACCCCGGCGCAGGCCCAGCAGATCGCGCTGGCCCGGCTGGTGGTGGCCGACCCGCACACCCTGGTGCTGGACGAGGCGACGTCCTTGATCGACCCGCACACGGCCCGGCACCTCGAGGGCTCGATGGCCGCGCTGCTGCAGCGGCGGACCGTGGTGGCCATCGCGCACCGGCTCCACACGGCTCACGACGCCGACCGGATCGCGGTGGTCATCGACGGCCGGATCGAGGAGCTGGGCAGTCACGCCGAGCTGCTGGCCGTGGACGGCGAGTACGCCCGGCTCTGGCGGGCCTGGACCTCCTGACGGCTCCCGTCGCCGATGAGGTGTGGGGGGTGGGGGCCCGGGCCCCCCGCGCCGACCCCCCCAGTAAACCCCCCCCCCCGGCGGCG
>CAXTVE010000100.1:0-2101 GCA_964247485.1 uncultured Propionibacteriaceae bacterium | reverse complement strand
CCGCGCGCGGTGGGGGGGGGGCCCCCCCCCCCCCCCCCCCCCCCACACCCCCACACCTTGTCCCGCACTCAGCTCTGGCTCGGCCTGATCGGCGTCGGCTCAGCTCGCCCGGCGGGCCTTGGTCGCTGCGGCTCGCCGGCCCGCGTCGTAGTCGTCCGGGACTCCCTCGACGAGGATCGCGTCGCTTTCGATGTGGTCGGTCCGAAGGGGGAGGATTGTCTGGTAGGCGGGCGAGTCGTACCAGCCCCGTGCGTCCTCGACGGTCGGAAACCGGAGAACGACGACCGTCCCGGGCCAGCTCCCCTCTCGTACCTCGACGTCACCCCCGTGGACGAGGAACCGCCCGCCGAACGGGTCGAGGGTCCCCTGGATGCGCTCGAGGTAGTCCAGGACGTCGTCGTTGATCTGCGGCGTACGCAGGTGGGCGATGGCGTAAGCGGTCATGTCCCCACCTTGACGCAGCCGTCGCCGTCGGGCCATCACCTCCGAGGTCATGGTCCGCGGTACGACCGAGTCGACCACCCTTCCGCAGCCGACACCGTTCCGTTAGGCTCCGCGATCGTGGCCAAGAGGGTCGAGGTCCTGCAGGACCGCGCGGACAAGCCGGTGTACCGGATGGGCCGGATCGTGCGCCGGCCCCGCCAGCCGAGCTCGGAGGCCGTGCACGCGCTGCTCACCCGTCTGGCCGAGGTCGGTTTCGCCGAGGCGCCGGCGCCCGGCCGGGTCAGCAAACGCTGGGAACGCCAGTCCTACCTCGCCGGTGTGTCGGGCGATGCCGCCTGCCTGCTGGTCGGCACGAACGAGGCCGCCGCGCAGGTGGGCGCGCTGTTGCGGCGCTATCACGACGCCATCGAGGGCTGGCAGCCGGTGCTCGACCAGCCGCTGACCTGGTTCGACGGCCGGACGGGCACCGGCGGTCCGGGCGAGCTGGTCTGCCACGGCGACCCCGGCCCGTGGAACCTGGTGTGGCGCAAGGGCCGGCTGGTCGGGCTGATCGACTGGGAGTACGCCACGGTGGGCACCCGGCGCGACGACGTGGCGTACGCGCTGCACTACCTGGTGCCGTTCCGGGACCGCAGCTACTGGCAGGGTGTGCTCGGCCTGTCCCGGCGACCGCAGCGGTGGGACCGGCTGCAGGCGTTCGTCGACGGCTACGGCATCGAGCTGGACGAGGGGCTCGTCGACGCCGTCGTCGCCTCGCAGCGCGCCGGCCTGGACCGGATCAGCCGGTTGGCCGACCTCGGCCACCCGCGCTACCGCCAGCTCATCGACAACGGCGGGTTCGAGCGCGAGCAGCGGGCGGTGCGGTGGGGCGAGCGACTGCGGCGCCGCTTCGACCTGGCCGGCCAGGACCTGGCGGTCAGTCCACCACCAGGATGATCTTGCCGGTGTGCCCGCCGGACTCCATCCGGGCGTGGGCGGCGGCGGCCTCGGCCAAGGGGAAGGTCTCGTACGGGGCGGGCTCGATGGTGCCGTCGGCGAGCAGCGGCCACACGGTGTTCACCACCGCCCGACAGATTGCGGCCTTCTCCTCGACCGGGCGCGCCCGCAGGGAGGCCGCGTGGATCCACGCCCGCTTGGCCAGCATCGCGCGGAGGTCGACCGTGCCGCTCGTCCCGCCCTGGAACCCGATCACCGCCAGCCGGCCGCCGACGGCCAGCAGCCCGATGTGGTCCTCGAGGTACTTCGCCCCGACCGGGTCGAGAATGACGTCGACCCCGCGCCCCTCGGTCAGCTCGCGCACGCCGGCCGCCCAGTCCTCACGGTAGGACAGCGCGTAGTCGGCCCCCCGCTCGCGGCAGAAGGCCAGCTTCTCCGCCGACCCGGCGGTGGCGACCACCATCGCGCCCCGGTGCTTGGCGTACGGGATCGCGAACGACCCCATGCCGCCCCCCCCGCCGTGCACGGGGGGGCGCATCACCTTCGGGTCGTTGACACCCGACTCTGCGATGACGACGGCGCTGTGGCGGGCGGCGTGGACGCGGCGGGTGACGGCGGCGACGAGGTGCTCGGCGCTCGAGTCCAAGATCGCGTGAATGGCGTCGAGGCGCAGCCCGTCGACGTGGAAGTCGCGGATCCAGCCTTCCGCGGACTGCAGGAT
>CAXTVE010000099.1:0-9512 GCA_964247485.1 uncultured Propionibacteriaceae bacterium | reverse complement strand
CTGGACGACCGAGTCCCTGGCGACGCCCGGCAGCCCGGTGGCCAGGGCGGTGGCGAAGCCGGTGTGGTCGGTGTTGTACCCGGTCGCCTCGCCGTCGGAGAAGATCACCGTGTTGACGGCGCCGAGGCGCGCCGCCCGGTCCTCCAGCCGGTCCAGATGCTCGACCACCAGCTGCTTGCAGGGATGGGTGATGTTGAGCGCGTCGTAGCCCAGGGCCGCGGCGTAGCGAAGGAGCGGGCCGATCTCCGTCGCCGGTAGGCCGAGCGTCGTCAGATCGATGGCGCGGTACAGATAGTCCAGGCCCAGCGCCCGGGCTTCGCGCATGTGGATCGTCGGGGTCAAGGACGGGCCGACGCCCGCTCCGACCAGCCCGAGCAGATACGGATGCGTCACCCTCGGATCCTCTCATCGTGGATATCCCTATTGTACTAACCGGTACGTACGTGATGAAATGACGTTCCTGGCATCTCGACGGACAAAGGAGTTCCGCATGGACGACGTCGTGGTCGAGCCGAAGGGCTCGCACGAACCAGAAGGCGTCAAGACACCGAAGAAGGCGGCGCTCGCCGCCTGGATCGGCAGCGTCTTGGAGTATTACGACTTCTTCATCTATGGCACCGCCGCCGCCCTGGTGTTCCCCAGCATCTTCTTCCCCCAGGGCAATCCGACGGTCGCCACCATCGCCTCGCTGGCGACCTTCGGTGTGGGGTACGTCGCCCGGCCGGTCGGCGCCTTCTTCATGGGCCACATCGGCGACAAGTTCGGCCGCAAGCGGGTGCTGGTCGCCACGTTGATCCTGATGGGCGTCTCGACCTTCGCCATCGGACTGCTGCCGACGTACGACCAGGTCGGCGCGCTCGCCCCGGCACTGCTCGTGGCCCTCCGGCTGCTGCAGGGACTGTCGGCCTCCGGAGAGCAGGCCGGCGCCAACTCGATGACGCTCGAGCACGCCCCGTCGGGCCGACGCGGGTTCTACAGCAGCTTCACCCTGAGCGGCACCCAGGCCGGTTCGATCGTGGCCAGCGCGGTGTTCCTGCCCCTGGCGGCCACACTGTCCCGCGACCAGCTGCTGTCCTGGGGCTGGCGGGTCCCGTTCTTCCTGAGCGTCGTGGTCGTGGTCGTCGGCTTCGTCATCCGCCGGACGCTGGACGAGACGCCGGCGTTCAAGGAGGAGGTCGCCCACGACGACGTGGCCAAGCTGCCGGTCGCAATCCTGTTCCGCGACCACTGGGCCAGCGTGGTCCGGGTGATCTTCGCCGCGCTGGTGTCGATCGTCAGCACCATCTTCGGCGTCTACGCCCTGTCGTACGCGACCAAGACCGTGGGCATCAGCTCGACCACCATGCTGTGGGTCGGCATCACGACCAACGCGGTCGCCCTGTTCGCCATCCCGCTCTGGGCCATCCTGTCGGACCGGATCGGCCGCAAGCCGGTGTTCATCGGCGGGGCGCTCGGCTGCGCGGTGATGATCTTCGCCTACCTGGGCGCCATCTCCTCGCAGAACGTCCCGCTCATCTTCCTCTGCGGGGTCCTGATGTCCGGCGTGGTCTACAGCGCGGCGAACGGGGTCTGGCCATCCTTCTACGGCGAGATGTTCTCGACCAAGGTGCGGCTGTCGGGGATGGCCATCGGGACCCAGCTCGGCTTCGCCATCGGTGGCTTCTCGCCGTCGATCGCGGCCGCCATCCAGGGCGACGGGCCCAACGGCTGGGTGCCGGTCGCGGTGCTGGTCGCCGTCGCCTGCGTGCTGTCCGCGGCCTCGGCGGCCACGGCGCGCGAGGGCTTCAACGTGCACATGAACGACCTGGGTCGCAAGGTCGAGGCCCGCGCAATGGCGTGACCGGACCCACGTACGACGTCGCCGTCGAGCACGACGTACCCGCGCGGATGCGCGATGGCGTCGTGCTGCGGGCCAACGTGTACCGTCCGCGGGCCGCGGGGGCGTCCCCGGGGGCGCTGACCCCACACCCGAACAACACGCCCACCAACATCACCCCGGGCTCCGCCGCCCGGCGGCAGGGGGCCGCGGGCGGCTACGTCGTGGTGATGCAGGACGTCCGCGGCCGGTACGCGTCCGACGGTGTGTTCGACCCCGCCGACCAGGAGCTCGAGGACGGCTACGACACCGTCGAGTGGGCCGCCCGACTTCCCGGGGCCGACGGTCGGGTCGGCACCTGGGGGCGCTCGTACCACGCCGAGACCCAGTGGCGGGCCGCCGTCACGGGCCCACCCGCACTGCACAGCATGGTGGCCGGGGTGTCCAAGGTCCACCACGACCGGGAGGGCCAGGAGTGGCCGGGCGGCGCCCTCGACGCCGATCGGTTGGCCTGGCACCAGATCCAGATCGGCCCCGAGGCCTTACGCCGGCGCTGGGCGGGCGACCCGGCCCGAGCCGCTGAGGAGCAGCGCCAGCTGGCCGAGACGACGGCCCGGCTGACCCGGGGGGAGCTGTTCGACCTGCGGCCGCTGCGAGCGCTCGCCGAGCTGCCGGGCAGCTGGATGGCCGATCCGATCGCGGCGATGGACCGGCCACCGGACGCCCCGTTGAACCGCACGTCCTGGCCGGCCGACGCGTACGACCTGATCGCGGCGGACACCTTCCACATCGGCGGCTGGTACGACATCTTCCTCCGCGGCACCCTCGATCAGTACGCGGCGATGGCTGCCGCCGCGGCCCGGTCGGGCCGCCGCCCGCCCCACCTGCTGGTCGGCCCGTGGACGCACAGCTCGTTCCTCCGCCGCCAGGGCGAGCTGGACTTCGGCCCGGATGCCGACGGAGCCGATCTCGGCGGCACCGGCGGCCTGAACGCCGAGCACCTGCGCTGGTTCGACGCGACCCTGAAGGGCGACGAGGCGCGGCTGGCCGGCGTGGACCCGGTCCGGCTGTTCGTGATGGGCGAGAACCGCTGGCGCGGCTTCGACCGCTACCCCGTGCCGGGCGCCCGGGTCGAGGAGTGGCATCTCCAGCCCGGTGGGAGTCTCGGGCGGGACCCGGCGCCGCCCAGCGACCCGGACCGGTTCGCGTACGACCCGGCCGACCCGGTCCCCACGCTCGGGGGATCGACCATGTTGCCACCCCGGTGGCCACCCGGTCCGGCCGACCAGCGTGAGATCGAGGCCCGACCTGACGTGCTGTCCTACACCAGCGCGGTCCTGGACGCCCCCTGCACCGTGATCGGCGCGGTCTGGGTCACCCTGTACGCCGCCACGTCCGCCGCCGACACCGACTTCGTCGCGCGGCTGGTCGACGTGCACCCGGACGGGCGCGCGGTCAACCTGGCCGACGGCATCATCCGGGTGAGCCAGCGCGACCGCTACCCGGGACCGGCCGGCTTCTCCCCGGCACCGGCACGGGACGTGACGCCGGGTACGCCGTACGCGCTGAGCATCGACCTCCGGGCCACCGCGGTCACGTTCCTGCCCGGCCACCGGATCCGCCTCGACGTCACCTCGAGCAGCCACCCGCGCTGGATCCGGCACACGAACACGACCGCAAGCCCGTTGGACGCCACCGAGCTGGTGGTCGCCGCGCAGCAGGTCCGGCACGACCCGGCGCACCCGAGCCGGGTGCACCTGACCGTGCTGGCCGACCCCGGGGCCGAGGTCAGCCGGCAGCGGTGACCCAGGCGACCACCACGTCCCCGATCATGGCGCGAAGATGGTCACGGTTCGCGGGCGCCGTCAGGTCCCGGCCGAAGAGGTAGCCGAAGGTGTGCTGGTTGGCGACCTGGAAGACGCAGTAGGCGCTGATCACCAGGTGGACGTCGATGGCGTCGATGGCGGACCGGAACTCACCCGTGGCGCGGCCGGCGGCCAGGATTGCCTCCAGGCGGGTGACCGAGGGCGCGGAGAGGCTCGGCAGGGAGTGGATCCGGCGGACGAACTCGCCCTGGTGGATGTTCTCGATCGACACCAACCGGATGAAGTCCGGGTGCTCCCGGTGGTGGTCGTAGGTCAGCTCGGCCAGCCGCCGGAGGGCGTCCACCGGCGGCAGGTCGTCGACGGGGAGGGTGTTCTCGACCTCTCGGATCGTGGCGTACGCCTGCTCCAGGACGGCCAGGTAGAGCTGTTCCTTGCCACCGAAGTAGTAGTAGATCATCCGTTTCGTGGTGCGGGTCTGCTCGGCGATCTCGTCCACCCGGGCGCCGGAATAGCCGTCCTCCGCGAACACGTGGGTGGCCACGGCCAGCAGCTCGGCCCGGGTCCGTTCGGGGTCGCGCACCCGCTCGGTCTTGGCCGGGGACGTCATGCCGGGATCCTAGTCGTGCCGACCCGGTCCGCTCGCTAATGTACTGTCTGGTACACACCTCACCCGGGAGGCCTCATGCGCACCAGTACAGCCACGGTCTGCCTCAGCGGTGGCCTGGTCGACAAGCTCCGGGCGGCGGCGGCGGCCGGCTTCGACGGGGTCGAGGTCTTCGAGCCGGACCTGGTCGCGAGCGAGTCCGGGCCCGAGGAGATCCGCGCCCTGGCCGCGCGCCTGCGGCTGAGCCTGGACCTCTACCAGCCGTTCCGCGACTTCGAGGGGGTGACGGCGGAGCTGCTGTCGGACAACCTCCGCCGCGCCGAGGCCAAGTTCGCCCTCATGCGGCGGCTCGGTGTCGAGACGATCCTGGTGTGCAGCAACGTGGCCACCGCCACGATCGACTCCGACCAGGTGTCGGCCGACCAGCTCCGGACCCTCGGCGACCTGGCCGCCGACTACGGCGTGAGGGTGGCTTTCGAGGCCCTGGCCTGGGGTCGGTTCGTGGACGACTACCGGCGCTCCTGGCGGATCGTGGAGCGCGCCGCCCACCCCCAGGTCGGGCTCTGCCTGGACAGCTTCCACATCCTGTCGCGCGGCCACGACCCGGCCGGGATCGAGCAGATCCCCGGGGAGAAGATCTTCTACCTCCAGCTCGCCGACGCCCCCGCGCTGAGCATGGACGTGCTGTCGTGGAGCCGTCATCACCGTCTGTTCCCGGGTGAGGGCGCCTGGGACCTGGGCGCCTTCGTCGACCACGTGCTGCGCACCGGCTACTCCGGCCCGTTGTCCCTGGAGGTGTTCAACGACATCTTCCGGCAGACCGATGTCGCCCAGACCGCGATCCACGCCCATCGATCCCTGGTCTGGCTGCAGGATCAGGTGGCGCAGCGGCAGGCCTCCGGCCCTGGCCCGGCGGCCCCGGGCGCCCGCCGTCCGGTCCAGCTGCCGCCCATCCCGAGCCTCGGCGGTCTGGACTTCGTCGAGGTCAAGGCGGAGGACACCAGCGCGGTGGAGCAGACACTCGGTCAGCTCGGGTTCAGCTTTCGCGGGCAGCACCGGACCAAACCGGTTCGGCTCTGGTCGGCCGGCCGGGCGCGGGTCATCCTCAACGAGCAGCACGCCCGCGACCAGCACCCCCACCTGGCGGCGGTGGGGTTCGACGTGGCCGGGCTCGACGGGGCGGTCGCCCGGGCGCGGGCGCTGCAGGCGCCACCGGTGTACCGGCGGACCTACGCCCGGGAGGTGGCCCTGGAGGCCGTGCTGGCTCCGGACGGGACCGAGATCTTCCTCTGCCCCACCCCGGGGGACGGGGTCGAACCGGAGTGGATGGCGGAGTTCGAGCACGGAGAGGTCGCTGCGGAGCCGACCGTCGCCCACGCCGTCCGGATCGACCACGTGAACCTGATGCACCACTGGCAGGACTTCGACGAGGCGGTGCTGTTCTACACCAGCGTGCTGGGCCTGCAGACCTCGGTCGCCGTGGAGGTGGCGGGCCCGACCGGCCTGGTCCGCAGCCAGGTGATGCGGACCGTGGACGGGTCGGTCCGGGTACCGCTGAATGTCGCCCCGCCCGTGCTCGAAGGATCGAGCCTGCCGCGGCACATCGCCTTCAGCACCGACCGCATCCTCGACCTGGCGGCGCAGGCGCGGGACCGCGGCCTGGAGTTCCTGTCGGTGCCCGACAACTACTACGACGACCTGGTCGCCCGCTTCGATCTCGACACCGACCGGGTGGCTCGGCTGCGCGACCTCGGCCTGCTCTACGACCGCGACGGCGCGGCGGAGTTCGTGCACTTCTACACCGCCACCATCGGCGACGTCTTCTTCGAGATCGTCCAGCGCATCGGCGGCTACGACGGCTACGGAGCGGCCAACGCCCCGGTGCGCCTCGCCGCGCAGCGGGCGCGGACGGCTCTGGTCAAGAAGGAGCACATCAGATCACGTCCTGGTTGAGATTTGTACTAGTTCCGACGGCCGGGGCGTACCCCTGTCTACGCTCTGGCGTCATGATCAACACCCTGTCCCGGCGCATCGCCGCAGCCGCCGCCACGGCCGGCGTCCTCGTCCTACCGCTCACTCTGGCCACCCCGGCCGACGCCGCGATCAAGGCGAAGCACTACACGTCGTGCAGCGCCCTGCACAAGGACTACCCCCACGGCGTGGGCAAGAAGGGCGCCAAGGACAAGCACAGCAAGAGCAGCAAGGCCGTGACCAACTTCAAGGTGTCGACCAAGGTCTACAACCTGAACAACGGGCCTCGGAACAAGCAGACCGGCGAGTACGACCTCGACCGCGACAACGACGGCATCGCCTGCGAGCAGCACTGACCGACCGCTGAGCGGTCTTCAGCCGGACGACCGCAGCCGGACCAGGAAGCGGTCCAGGTCGTAGCCCTGGGACACCGGGTTCCACCGCACCCGCGGCGGTCCGTCGGCGACCACGCCGCGGGCCAGCAGCCGGCCGAGGAAGATGTCGCTCTCCAGGATGGCCAGTGGACCGCCCGGGCAGCGGTGGTGACCGTCGCCGAAGCTCAGCATCACCGGCGGCACCGCCGACGGCAGCAGACGGCCCGGGCAGAGCCCGTTCGGCTCCTCGCCGACCACGGTCGCATCGGCGTTGGTCCGGCGCAGCTGCAGCTCGACCCGCTCACCGGGCTGGATGGTCACCGAGCCCGACCCGGTCTCCACCGTGACCGCCTCCCGGGTCGTCCGGTGGAGCTCACCGACCACGGGCTCCAACCGGAGGATCTCGTGCAGGATGGCCTCCCGCTCCGCCCGCTCGGCCACCAGGTAGCGCGCCCGGAGGTCGGACTCGTCCAGCAGGTGCCAGGCGGCGACGGTGATGAACTCCCGCGTGGTGGCCATCCCGGCGGCCGCGTACGTCAAGGCCTCGGTCAGGATCTCCAGGTCGCTGAACTCCTGCTCCAGCAGCTGGCTGATCACGTCCGCGGACGGGCGCCGGCGGCGCGCCCGGATCGCCGGGAGGACGTCGAGGTGGTGGAAGCCCGCCAGCGCTCCCGTCGTCCGGACCGCGCGCAGCAGACCGGCCGGGCTTCGGTCCGCGCGGCTCGGGTCACCCGCGAAGAAGGCGCCCAGCCGCGCGCTCATGCCGGCGACCGAGGAGTTGGTCAGCCCGACCACCCGCCCGGTCACCTGCACCGCCAGCCGCATGGACAGCCGGCTCAGGTCCACTGCCCGGTCGGGACGCAGCCGTTCGAGCAGGACGTCGCTCAGCTCGGCGATCATCGGCGCGTAGTCCTCGATCACGGCCGGGGCGAAGAAGCGCGCCGAGGCCCGCCGCTGCTCCCGGTGCTGCCCACCCTCCTGGTAGAGGATCGGCGGGCGCATCTTGGACCTCGCGATCCCGCCGGCCCCGAACCCGGCCTGCCGGGTGGCGTTCGGAGCCCGCAGGATCTGCCGTGCGACCGCGAACGACCGCACCACCCAGCGGGCCCCGGACCCGTCGTCGACCCGTTCCAGGTCCGGCCCACCGCGTACGCCGTCCGGCTCGAGCTTGCGGACCGGGCCGGCGGTGGTCATGTCCCCAGTGTGCCCGGCGGGCCCGCCGCACCGGCCGCCGGTTGATGCCGTCACCCTCCGGGTAGTTCCGGGCCATGACATCGCTCTGGCTGGACCGCAGCCGCCCGGTCGAGACCGACCCCTTCGCGCCCGGCGCCGCGTACGACATCGTGGTGGTCGGCGCCGGGCTCACCGGGCTGACGACCGCGTGCCTGCTGGCCCGCGCCGGCCGCCGGGTGGCGGTGCTGGAGGCCCGGCACGTCGGCGCCGTCACCACCGGCAACAGCACCGCGAAGCTGAGCGTGCTGCAGGGCACCACCCTGTCGAAGGTCGTCCGCAGCACGACCGAGAAGGCGGCCATGGCCTACGTGGAGAGCAACCAGGAGGCGCTGGCCTGGGCCATCCGGTACGGCGCGGACCACGACGTGCCGATCGAGCGGCGCGACGCGTACACCTACGCCGGCACACCGCTCGGCGCGCTGGCCGTCCGCAAGGAGTTCAGGATCGCCGAACGCCTCGGCCTGCCGGTCGAGCGGGTCGAGGCCGACGAGCTGCCCTTCCGGACGTACGGGGCGGTGCGGTTGGCCGACCAGGCGCAGTTCGACCCCCTCGACATGCTGGCCGCGCTGGCCGCCGAGCTGCGCCGCCGCGACGGGGTGCTGGTCGAGGGCGTCCGGGTGACCGGGGTGTCCACCGACCAGGTGGCCACGGTCCGGACCAGCGCCGGCACCGTCACCGCCGAGCGCGTCGTCCTGGCCAGCGGCATCCCCATCCTGGATCGCGGCCTCTACTGGGCCAAGATGACGGCGCAGCGGTCGTACGCGGCCACCTTCCGGGTGCCCGGCCCGATCCCCCAGGGCATGTACCTGTCGGCCGACACCCCGAGCCGATCGCTGCGCACGGCCCGGGACGGCGACCAGGAGCTGCTGCTGATCGGCGGCAACGGGCACGTGGTCGGGCGTCACCGCAAGCCGACCACCGAGCTGGTGGCCGACCTCGAGAGCTGGACCAGGGACCGCTTCCCCGGGGCCGAGCGCACCCACGTCTGGTCGGCGCAGGACTACCAGCCGCACAACCACACCCCCTTCGTGGGGCTGCTGCCCCGGGGCCGCGGCAAGATCTACCTGGCCACCGGCTACAGCAAGTGGGGGATGACCAACGCCATCGCCTCCGCGCTGCACCTGTCCGCCGAGCTGCTGGACGGCAACATCGGCTGGGCCAAGACCCTCAGCCGCCGGATCAGCAAGCCGGCCAGCGTGGTCACCGCGGCCCAGGCCGGCCTGGGCATCGGGATCTCGGCGGTCAAGGAATGGGTGGGCGCCGAGCTGCACCCGCTGGCCGACGCCGACCGCACCCCGCCGGAGGGCCAGGGGGTGGTGCGGGCCGTGAGCGGGACGCCGGTCGCGGTGTCCACCGTCGACGGGCGCACCTGCGCGGTGTCGGCCGTCTGCACCCACCTCGGCGGCGTGCTGCGCTACAACGACCTCGAGCGGTCCTGGGACTGCCCGCTGCACGGGTCGCGTTTCGCCGCCGACGGCTCGGTGCTCGAGGGCCCCGCGGTCAAGGGCCTGAAGCCGGTGGACCTGCCGGGGTGACGGGTCAGCACCGTCCGGGTGCACCCACTCAGCACAGCTTTCAGACGCCTCGCACAGGTTGCAACCTGTGCTGGGCGGGCGAAACCTATGCTCGCATAGGTTTCGGCCCGGGGGGGGCGGGTGGGGGTCAGGGGGTGGAGAGCACCTCGGCGG
>CAXTVE010000098.1:0-9521 GCA_964247485.1 uncultured Propionibacteriaceae bacterium | reverse complement strand
GGCCCTCGAGGCCGAGCTGCTGCAGCGGACGAACGACGGCACCGACTACCCGCTGACCCTCGACCTGCGTCGCCGGGTCCCCTCGTCGTGGGGTCGCTCGTGACGGTGCTCGGCCGCTACCTCGACGCGGCCCCGGCCCCCGCACCCCCCGCCGACGTCGGGTTCCCGCTGCCGGCCCGGCCGTAGCCGTACGCCCGGCCGGACTCGTCCAGCACCAGCGCCCGGGTGCTCGTGCCCCCGGCGTCGACAGCAAGCAGCATCCGAAACTCCGTTATCCGACCGTGCCTTGCGGCCCGCGAAGCCGCACGCTACCGTAAGACAAATTTTCAGCGATACGTCATTCAGGAGATACCGATTCTTACCGAGGAGCGAGCCGCCGTTACCAGCGAGCACGCCCCGGCGGTCGCCGACCGGATCCGTACGCGCCTTCCGGACATGCCCGTCGCCGTCGCCCGGGTGGCCGATTATCTCCTCCGCGAGCCCCAGGCCCCGCTCACCCTCTCCATCGGCGAGCTCGCCGACCGGGCCGCGACCAGTCCCGCGACCGTCACCCGGTTCTGCCGGATGGTCGGCTACGCCGGCTATGTCGAGCTCCGCGTCGGGATCGCCACCGACGTCGGTCGCAGCACCACGGCCGACCCGTGGACGACCGAGATCGGCCGCGCGTTCGGACCGGACGACTCGCCGGAAGACCTGCTCCGGATGCTCATCAGCAGTCACATGCGGATGCTCCGCCAGGCCACGTCCGCCATCGACCTCAGCACGCTCACCCAGGTGGCCGAACGGATCGCCCGCAGCACCCATGTCGACCTCTACGGCGTCGGCAGCAGCGCCCTGCTCGCCGAGGAGCTGCAGGGCCGGCTCTACCGGATCGGCATCAACGCGTACGCCTGGGCCGAGGTGCACCTCGGGCTGACCAGCGCGGCGATCCAGGACGGCGGGGCCGTCGCCGTCGGCATCTCCACCACCGGGCGCACCGAGGAGACCCTCCAGATGCTGGCCGAGGCCGGCCGCGCGGGCGCCCTGACGGTCTCGATCAGCAACAACCCCACCTCGCCGCTGGCCGAGCTCGCCGATCTGAGCATCGTCACCTCGGTCTACGAGCAGTTCCTACAGCCCGACGACCTGTCGGCCAAGCACGGCCAGCTGCTCGTCCTCGACCTGCTCTACCTGCTCGTCGCCCAGCAGGACTTCGACCGCTCCAGCGCCAAGCTGGCCGCGTCCGCCCTGGCCGTCTCCACCCACCGTCAGCCGCGGCGGACCCGATGAGCTTTCCCGTCCTGGCTGAGGCGTACGCCAAAGAAGTCCGGACGCGTCTGGACGTGATCGCGGCCACCGCCGCCGCCGGCGGACTCGACGCCGCCGTCGACCTGCTCGCCCGCGCGGTGGCCCAGGGCGGAGTGATCCAGGCGTTCGGCACCGGTCACTCCGAGGCGTTCGCGATGGAGATCGCCGGGCGCGCCGGCGGCCTGATCCCGACCAACAAGATCGCCCTCCGCGACGTGGTGGTCCGCGGTTCCCGCAGCCTCGACGCCGCGACCGCGTCGAGCCTGGAGCGCGACCCGTCCGTCGTCGACGAGCTCTGGGACCTGTCGCCGATCAACCCCGGCGACGTCTTCGTCATCGCCTCCAACTCCGGAGTCAACGGCTCCGTCGTCGGCCTGGCCCTGAAGGCGAAGGAGCATGGCCACCCGCTCATCGCCGTCACCTCGTTGGCGCACACCCGCGCCGTGGAGCCCAAGCACCCGAGCGGCAAGAGGCTCGCCGACGTCGCCGACGTGGTGCTGGACAACCTCGCCCCGTACGGGGACGCCACCCTCGCCCTGGACAACGCGGCGGACGGCGTACGCGTCGGCGCGGTCTCCTCGATCACCAGCGCCTTCCTGGCCCAGCTGCTCACCCTCGGCGTCGCCGAGCGGTTGAGCGCGGGCGGCGGCGTACCCCCGTTGTATCTGTCGGCCAACATCCCCGGCGGAGACGCCCACAACCACCAGCTCGAAGCCCGCTACGCCGGCCGGATCCGGCGCGGCCCGTAAGACCACCACACCAGGTACACCACCATTTCGGGAGAGGCAACCCAACATGAGCATCACCGACCGGCCGCTGCAGCGGCGTGACTTCCTCCGCGGCTCCCTCGGGCTCGCGGCCCTGGCCACCACCGGGTCGCTGACGGCCTGCGCGACCTCGGGCACCGGCCCCGCCCCGGCCACCAGCGCGTCCGCGACGGGCGCGGTCAGCGACACCAACCCCTTCGGCCTCCAGGCCGGCTCGAGCGTGGACGCGGTCATCTTCAACGGCGGCTACGGCGTCGAGTACACCGAGTTCGCCGGCCAGCAGGTGCAGAAGCTGCAGAGCGGCTCGACCGTCAAGGTCACCCCGGCGACCAACATCGCCCAGACCCTGCAGCCGCGCTTCGTCGCCGGCAACCCGCCCGACGTCATCGACAACTCGGGTGCCGGCCTGATCGCCATCAACACCATCCGTGACCAGCTGGAGGACCTGACCGACGTCGTCGAGGCCAAGAACTACGAGGGCGTCCCGATCAAGGACACCCTCTACGCCGGGGTGACCGACTCCGGCACGTTCGACGGCAAGTTCGTCCAGCTGAACTACGTGCTCACCGTCTACGCGCTCTGGTACTCGGCCTCGCTGTTCGAGGCGGAGGGCTGGGAGGTCCCCAAGACCTACGACGAGATGCTCGCCCTCGGCGAGGAGGCCAAGGGCAAGGACAAGTACCTGCTGGGCTGGGGCAAGGAGGCGGCAACCTACTACCAGACCATGGCCATCTGCTCCGCGATCAAGCAGGGCGGCGACGAGGTCCGGCTGGCCCTGGAGAACCTCAAGCCCGACTGCTGGAAGTCCGAGCCGGTCCAGGCGGTCTTCACCGGGCTGAAGAAGATCGTCGACGCCGAGCTGATCAAGCCGGGCGGCGCCGGGACGCAGTTCACCGCCGCGCAGTCGCAGTGGAGCGATGCGCAGGACTTCATCCTCTACCCCTCGGGCGGCTGGATCGAGAACGAGATGAAGAAGCAGACCAAGAAGGACTTCCAGATGACCGGGGCGCCGGAGCCGGTCGTGTCCAGCGACTCGGCTCTGCCCTGGGAGGCCCTGCACTCCACCGCGGGTGAGGGCTTCCTCATCCCGTCGCAGGGCAAGAACGTGGCCGGCGGCAAGGAGTTCATGCGGGCGATGCTCTCCAAGGAGGCGGCGGTGAACTTCGCCAAGTCCACCTTCTCCTCCACCATCGTCAAGGACACGATTCCCGCGGACGGCTTCGGCTCGACCGCCCTGGTGTCCCAGGTCAAGCTGCTCGAGGGCGCCGGTGAGAACGTGTTCTCCTGGAACTTCGTCGATCTCTACGGCACCAACCCCGACCAGCTGGTGCTCTGGAACACTTTCCTGCAGGGGGGCTCGAGCGTCGCCGAGCTGACCGAGGGCCTGCAGGAGATCACTGACAAGATCGCCAAGGACGACTCGATCAAGAAGGTCGAGGTCTCGTGATCCTAGCAAGGGGGACGACCCCCTTGAACCCCCGCCGCGCGCACAACAACACACGGGAGCGCGCGTGACGGTAGTGGGCACCTCAGTCACCCCGGTCGGGAAGCCGACCGGGGTGAGGGTCCTCGCCTCGCCCGCCTGGCGCCGGCGCAACCTGACCTTCGACCGGATCAGCTTCTTCGTCGTGTTCCTGGTGGTCCCGGTGGTCGGCTACCTCACCTTCGTGGTGTCGCCCTTCGCGCAAGCCGCGTACTTCTCGTTGACCAGCTGGACCGGCTTCTCCGCCGAGATCCCGTTCGTCGGGTTGGACAACTACGCGAAGCTGCTCGACGACAGCACCTTTCTGAAGAGTGTGGCCAACAGCGTCATCCTGGCGATCGTGCTGCCCACCGTGACTGTGGTGATCGCCCTGGTCTTCGCGTCGCTGGTCACCGTCGGCGGACCCTCGCGCGGTCAGGTGCGGGGCCTGCGGTACTCCAGCGTCTACCGCGTGGTGTCCTTCTTCCCGTACGTCGTGCCCGCGATCGTCATCGGGCTCGTCTGGGCGTCGGTCTACGACCCGAACAGCGGCCTGCTGAACGGGGTGCTGACCGGGCTCGGGCTGGATCAGTTCGCCGCGTTCGCCTGGCTGGGCGACGTCCGGACCGCCCGCTATGCCGTGATGTTCGCCATCGTCTGGGGGCTGGTCGGCTTCTACATGGTGCTGTTCATCGCCGCGATCAAGGGCGTGCCGGCCGAGATCTACGAGGCCGCGCGGGTCGACGGGGCCGGGCGCTTCAAGACGGCGACCGCGATCACCATCCCACTGATCCGCGACAACGTGCAGACCGCGTACATCTACATGGGCATCCTCGCCCTGGACGCCTTCGTCTACGTCGCCGCGCTCGCCCCCGGCGGCGGTCCGGCGAACTCGACCCTGGTGATGAGCCAGCAGCTCTTCACCACCGCCTTCACCCGGGGCCAGTTCGGCTACGCCTGCGCCATGGGCGTGGTGCTCGCGGTGATCACCCTCGCGTACGCGGGGCTGGTCTTCGGCGTCAACCGGCTGACCGGCGGCACGAGCGAGGTGGGCGAATGACCGGGGTCAGCACCGATGTCCGGCCCGGGCCGACCTCGGAGGGCCGCCTCGCCGAGCCCGCGGCTGGGCGTGGCCCGACGAGTGCCGGGGACAAGGTGGTCGGGGCGCTCTCGCACACGGTGCTCGTGATCTGGTCGCTGCTGGTCGTGGTGCCGCTGCTCTGGGTGCTGATGAGCTCGTTCAAGACCAGCTCGGAGATCTTTGCCTCGCCCTTTGCGCTGCCGGCGCGCTGGAGTCTCGACAACTACGTCAATGCCTGGACCACCGCGGGGATCGGCAGTTTCTTCCTCAATTCGGTGATCGTCGTGTTCGGCGCTCTGTTCTTGACCATGCTGTTCGGGTCGATGTCGGCGTACGTCTTGGCCCGGTTCTCCTTTCCGGGCCGCCGGCTGCTCTACTACCTGATGCTGGCCGGGCTCACCTTCCCGGTGTTCTTGGCGATCGTCCCACTGTTCTTCGTGCTGCGCGGGATGGGTTTGCTGAACACGCTGCCGGGACTGATCCTGACGTACGCTGCGTTCGCCTTTCCGTTCACGGTGTTCTTCCTGTACGCGTTCTTCCGCACGCTGTCCAAGTCGATCGCCGAGGCGGCCGCGATGGACGGCGCCGGGGAGTGGCGGATCTTCTTCCAGATCATGCTGCCGATGGCCCGACCGGGCCTGGCCACGGTGGCGATCCTGAACTTCGTCGGGCTGTGGAACCAGTTCCTGCTGCCGGTGGCCCTGAACACCAACACCGAGAACTACGTGCTCACCCAAGGCATGGCATCGTTCGCGTCCCAGGCGGGCTATGCGGTCGACTTCGGCGCCCTGTTCGCGGCGGTGGTGATCACCGTGGTGCCGGTGCTGGTGGTCTACCTGATCTTCCAGCGCCAGCTGCAGGGCTCGGTGTCCCAGGGGACGAACAAATAGCCCGGGGTCCAATGAACTCGGCCGATCTTTTGCCGAATTTCGGCCCCAGCCAAAAACAACAGTTCTCTAACAGACACGCCGAATTGCTCATTCGCGTCGTCCGCCGGTCCAAGAATCAAAGAGTCAGCGCATTCTTCCCCGGTCATCTGCTTGGAGAGCTTTCCCATGTCCTACGCCTACCACCCACCGGCAGGTCGACCGCGGCCACCGCTCGGCCGGCCCCTGGGCTACGAGATGTCCAGGTCATCCGGTGCAGCTGTCGCTCCGAGGCCGACCGTGCCGCCGAAGAGTGTCGGCGTGGCGGTCATCTTGTCCATCGTCATTCCCGGACTCGGGGACCTCTACAGCGGCAACACGGCCGCGGCTGTCCTGTGGTTCATCGCCACGATCGCCGCATGGATGTCGATGCTGATCCTGGTCGGTTTCCTGCTGGTGCCCTTCCTCATGTTCGGCGCGTGCGTCCACGCCTGTCATTCCGCGATGCTTTTCAACGAGCGGCACCATCTGGCCGGCTAGAGGACCGCAGGCCCGAAACCCGCGTACCACCTGCGGCGACCTCCGGGCTGTCCTGAACTCCTCCGTGACGTCGGTCCGCCGGACCCTGTTCGGGACCCGAACCGGGGCGTCGCCCGCAACGTCCACCAGATCCTGGAGGCGGCCGAGTTCGCGGTGTCGTGAACGTGTGACGTCCGGGTCGCACGGGATCATGGGCAGATGGTGACCGCCGCCGTCCTGGTCGCGCCCGGCCAGATCGAGATCCGCTCCTTCCCACACCCCGATGCGCTCGAGCCGGGTGCGGTGCTGCTCCGCATGGTCGCCTCGGGGATCTGCGGCACCGACAAGCACACCTTCCGGGGCGAGAACGTCCAGTACGCCGGCACGCCGATGGAGCGGACCACGCCGTTCCCGATCATCCCCGGTCACGAGAACCTGGGGGTGGTGGCCGCCCTCGGCGACGGCGACGTGCGCGCGTACGACGGCTCGCCGCTGCGGATCGGCGACCGCGTGGTTCCGGCCCCGAACGTCGCCTGCGGCCGGTGCGCCAACTGCCGCCGCGGAGACCCCTACTACCTGTGCCGGCACCTGCAGAACTACGGCAACTCGATGAGCTGCGCCGAGCCGCCCCACCTGTTCGGCGGCTGGGCCGACCACCTCTACCTCCATCCGGGGACGGCCGTCGTCCGCGTACCCGAAAGCCTGCCGCCCGAGGTCGCTGTGCTGACCGAGATCTTCGCGGTGACCCACAGCCTGGACCGGGCGACGGCGGTCCGCCGACCGGGCGGCTTCCGGCCCGGGGACACCGTTGCGGTCGTCGGGGTCGGCTCGCTGGGCATGGCGCACCTGGTCAAGGCGGCGGTGATGGGTGCGGGGCGGGTGATCGCGGTCGACCACTCGCCGCTGCGGTTGGACCTCGCCACCCGGCTCGTCGCCGCCGAGACCGTTCGGGCCGACGAGCACGACGACAACGGCATCCTGGCCGTCCGCGAGCTCACCGCCGGCGCGGGCGCTGACCTCGTCGTCAACGCAACCGGGTTCCCGGGCTCGTTCGCCGCGGCCGTCGGCATGGTGCGGGACGCGGGCACCGTTCTCGAGGTGGGGGCGTTCGTCGACATGGGACCGGAGGCGTTCAACCCGGCGGTGATCTGCGGCCGCAGCCTGACCATCATGGGCACCGGCGGGGAGGATCTGACCGCGTACCCCGGCATGCTCGCCCTGCTCGACCGGCACCACCGGGCCATCCCGCTCGCGGAGATGGTGTCCCACGTCTACCCCGTCCGCGACGCGGCCCAGGCCCTCACCACCTCGCTCGACGCCGCCAGCGCGACCAAGGTCCTGGTGTCGGACGAGCTCGCCCGCGGCCACGCCTAGCGATGTATCTTTTCCCGCCCCACCGGGCTCTGAACAGGTCTAGTCCGGCAAAGGAGGCGTTCATGGGTCTGTCGAGTGCCGAGGTTCCGATCCGCCCAGACAGCCGGGAGTCGCTTCCGGTCATCACCAAGAACAACAAGAGCCTGTACCAGCTCGTGCTGTGGTTCCTCGGTCTCGCGCTGCTGGCGCTGATCGTCGGTTGGCTCGGGCTGAGCGTGGCCGGGTTGGCCGTACCCGACGGTGTGCCGGTGGTCGTCGCCACGATCGTGGGAGCACTGGTCGGGGTTCTCTCGACCAACAAGCAGCCCGGCTGACCAGGGACGACCCTGGCCCGCCTGGGGCGCAGGACTACCGGGAGGCCAGCTGGGTCAGCTGGGGCAGCACCGAGGTGTCGAAGCGCTCCACGGACGCCAGCAGCGCCGGCTCCGCCGCCAGCCGGTCGAGGAACGTCAGCCAGACCCGCTCGTCGGACGTGAGCCGGTCAGCCAGGGCGGCGGTCTGGTCGAACACCGGTCCGGAGCCGGTCCGGTTGTGCCGGGCGATGGTCAGCTGCGCCTGCATGATCGTGAGGTGCACCGACGAGTCGGTGGTGGTCAGCTCGGAGGAGTCGAACCACGCCACCGGCACCGGCACGATCCGCTCCGCCCCGAACCGTAGGGCCAGCTTGGTCAGCAGCTCGATGTCGAAGCTGAAGTCGAGCACCTCCATGCCACCCTCGACCACCTCCGCGACCGCCTGCGCGGCGAACGCCTTCGCGCCGCACTGGGTGTCTCGGGGCAGCAGCCCGCTGAGCAGGATCTCGCGGAAGTAGCGGGCCGCGTTGGCCCGGGTGTTGCGGCCGGGCTCGATCTCCAGCACCGACTCGGGCAGCCGCCGGGACCCGGCCGCGGCGCCCGCGCCGACGTCGGCCACCGGGGCCACCAGGTTACCGACCTGCCCGAGGTCGACCGACAGGTCGCAGTCGGTGAGCACGAGCAGGTGGTCGGCGCCGGTGCCGTTGGCCTCGACGGTCTTGGCGAACCCGTAGTAGACCGCACCGGCCTTGCGGGTGTTCTTGGGCAGCTCGACCCCGCGGAGCGCCGCGGCGACCAGGCCGTCCCCGTGCTTCTCGTTCCGTACGCCGTCCGCCAGGTCCAGGACGCGGAAGCCGGGGATCCCGTCGCGCTCGACCACCGCCCGGATGGCGTCGCCGCTGGTCTGCGGCTCGGCCCTCGACAGGTCGTCGACGAACACCACGTCGTACGCGCTCGGGGTGCCGGCGAACAGCCACTCGACCTGGCGCCGTTTCTCGACGACGAAGTCCTCACCGTCCGGGTGCTGCCCGTCCCCGGCGCCGCGGGGCAGGATCCGGATCGTCTCCCCGTACGCGGGGATGACCACCGAGACCGTCAGCGGCCGGCTGGCCAGCAGGTACGCCCGGGACCGGGCGAGCTTGACCGCCAGCTGTCCGACCCGGCTGATCCCGGAGCCGGGCGCCGTGCTGGCCTGCTCGAGCGCCCACAGGTCGGCTGGGCCCCCGGCCTGCTCGAGCAGTTGCTCGGCGAGCCTGCGGGTCGTGGCCAACGTCTCCGACGCCCGAAGGTCCGGCCGACCCTCCGGCAGTTCGCCATCCAGCGTGTGCAGTCGGGTCAGCAGCAGGTCAGCGTCGGCCACGGCTCGGAGTCTAGGGTGCGGCCGCCTCCACAGGTTCTGCACAGCCTCGTCCGAGGTGGTCGCCAGGTCGCGGTCCAAGAATGACCGCCACTGACTAGCCACGGAGGTACCACCGATGTTCCCCCTGCACCGCGGCGGCCACGACCTCGACGGCATCGCCGCGAGCGCGGTGACGTTCCCGTTCCTCGGCACGCTGCTGCTGGTGCTCCTGCTGGCGAGCCTGGGCGGCCTGCTGCTCTGGCGGGCGGGGCGGCTGGCCCTACCGGCGTTCGGCGGCCGGCCGTCGGCCCCGGAGGAGGAGGCCCGACGCATCCTGGCCGAGCGCTTCGCCCGCGGCGATATCAGCACCGACGAGTTCCTCGAGCGCTCCAGCATCCTCAACTGGACGCCGGGGTCGGACACCATGCCCGACCGGCGCGGCCGCAAGCGCCCCTGAACCAGCATCTGCACCCCTCCCTTCGATCTGCACCCTTTGCAGACGGTGCAGATCGAAGGAAACGGTGCAGGTGTGC
>CAXTVE010000097.1:0-9555 GCA_964247485.1 uncultured Propionibacteriaceae bacterium | reverse complement strand
CGCAAAGCCCGCTGTTGGTCATGTCCAAAAGCGGACACGCGACCGGACGTCCGGGGGGTGTGCCCCTCGTCCGCCGCCTTCGTCGTCGGGCTACCCAGAGCTGTCGGTGGTGAGGACGACCTTCAGACGGCCGCGCGCTGGCCGGGCGTAGAGCTCGAAGGCCGCCTGGGCATCGGCGATGTCCATCCTGGCCGTGATGTAGTCCTGCTGGAGCACCGGATGCTCCTCGACGTAGCGCTGCGCCTCGGCCAGGAACCGCTGGTAGTCCTCGGTGACCGCCGCGGCCAGGGTGAGGCCCCGTCGGAAGAAGCGCTCGAAGGCCATCGCGTAGTGAGAGTCGTCCGGCACGCCGAAGGCGAAGATGTGACCGTTGGGAGCGCAGGCCTCGATGGCGTCGTTGAGCGTCCCGGCCTGATGCCCGACCGCCTCGATGCACAGTGCGGGCCGGTCCTGGTCGAGAAGATTGCGCGCCCAGGCCTCGCTCGAGCTCCAGACCGCGTCGTCGACCCCGAAGGCCGCGGCGACATCGTCGCGCTCAACCCGGTCGATGCCGGCCACGTGGCGGGCACCCCGGGACTTCAGCACATGGCTGAAGAGGATGCCCAGCGGACCTTGGCCGATCACGGCCACGCGCTTGTCCTCGGGCGACGGCATCCGGGACAGGGCGTTGAGCACGGTGGCCAGCGGCTGGATGGCCGTCACCGTGCTCGACGGCAGATCGATCTCGACCGCGCGCAGCAGGTCCCCGGGGTTGACGACGTACTCGGAGAAGCCCCGCGATCCTTTCGCCATCCCGACCACCCGATCGCCCGGAACAAGGTCGGGGTGCCGGGAGGCGACGATCTCGCCGCAGAGCTCGTGCAGCGGAAAGCCCACTCCGCCCTCGTGGGGTTTGATCCGCCCCTGGAACCGGGGAATGTCACTGCCGCAAATCCCCGCCGCCAGGAGGCGCAGGATCACCTGCCCCGGGCCGAGGTCGTCCGCCTCCGGCGTGGGCACCTCGATGCGCGCCAGCTTGGCCGGCCCTTCGACGCAGTACGCCCACATCCGCCTGATCCCCTCGGAACGACGCAGCCGCGCGCTACAGGCCGATGATCTCGCGGGCCTGGTCGACCGTGGCGACCGGCCGACCCACCGCCTTGGCCATCCCGACCACGATGTCCACCAGCTCGGCGTTGTTGGTCGACGGCGTCCCGTCCGGATGGAACGGATAGTCCTCCCAGCCGACCCGGATGTGGCCGCCGAGGGAGATGGCGTGCGGGATCAGCCGCCAGTGCATGGGGTCCATCACACTGAGGTTCCAGTTCACGTCCGGCGGGAGGTGGCCGACCATGAAGGTCAGCGCCTCGTGGGTCGCCGGCGTCCAGGCCCCGCCCTTCCAGCCGATCAGCAGCGTGGCCCACACCGGGTTGGTCAGCAGGCCCTGCTTGCGGATGAACTCCAGGTTCCAGAACGCCCCGGTGTAGAAGCACTCGACCTCCGGCTTCACCTGGTGATCCAGCGCCGCCTGGGAGAACTCCGCCAGCTCGTCGCGGGGGTGCAACGCGTACATCTCGTTGGCCGGGTAGGCCGGGTCCGGCTGGAAGAACTCGTCGTGGGGGTTGAACGAGTAGGACATCATGTCCGGCGCGTCCTGCATCATCTTGATCTTGTCGGGAAGCCGGGCCGCCGCCACGCCGTACTGGATGATCGGCTCGGTGCCGACCGACTCCACCTTCTTCTTCAGTCGGCGCCACCCGTCGAAGTCGATCTTGGAGACGCGGCGGCCGTCGGGCTGGATCTCCTTCTCCAGGTACCGGACGCCGTGCAGGTGGGTAATGGTCGCCCCCGCCTGGACCGCGTCCACGTACTGCTGGCCCACGGCCTCGGTGTCCTCGACCGGAGGCATCAGCTTGTTCCCCGGGTACGCGACGGTCGAGTCAGCGGCCACAGTGATGATCAGCGGATTCATGCCACTCCCTCACAAAGAATGATGTGTACTTTATAACATGGCCGGTCGGACTCCACGACCTCGGCCGCCCCGGGTGCGGCGCTCAGCCCCGGGTGCGGGCGATCTCCTCCAGGGAGTTGATGCTCCCCGTGATGTGGTCGGTCATGATGGCGCGCGCCTTGTCCGCGTCGCGAGTCCGGTAGGCGTCGAGCAGCTGGCGGTGCTCGACGTTGGGAGCGCCGTGCCGGTGGTTGATCGACACCCCGACGTAGAGGGCGGCGGCCTCGAGCAGGGACTGCAGCAGCGAACGCAGCCGCCGCGAGGGCAGGGTGGACAGCAGCAGCGAGTGGAAGTCGCGGTTGAGCACGACCCAGGCCTCCGCCGACGCGCTGGCCATCGCGACGTGCATCTCCTCGGCCTGGCGTGCGACGTCGTCGGTGCCGTTCTCCACCGCTGTGGCCACCGCGTCGGGTTCGAGCACCAGCCGGATGGCGTGCAGCTCGAGCGCGTCCTGCAGGTCCAGGCTGGTGACCACGGCCCCGCGGTGGGCGACCAGGGTGACCAGGCCCTCGGTGGACAGATCCCGGAGGGCCTCGCGGACGGGGGTCATGCTCACCCCGAAGTCTCGGGCGAGGTTGGACTGGACCAGCGGGGTGCCGGGCGTCAGGGCGCCGGACAGGATCTGGGCGCGCAGCCGTTTGTAGGCGTACGAGTGCGCGGTCTGCGGGCCGGCGAGATCCACATCACTCATTATTAGCTCCAGACAATAATTCGGCCCGCACGCGGTTCGAGCCGGGCCCCGACCGTTCGGCGGTGTGGCGCAGGCCGACCGTGGCCAGCAGGGCGACCGCGCAGAGGCCGGCCAGGGTCAGCCACCCGGCGTCGAAGGACCCGGTCACGTCCTTGACGATGCCGAGCGCCAGACTCATCACCAGACCGCCGACGTTCGCCCAGAAGTTGCCGAACCCGTTCAGCACGTTCGCGTTCTCCTCGCCCAGGGCCCGCAGTGGGACCTCGAACAGGGAGCCCGAGTAGGCCTGGACGAAGGCGAACAGGACGGCGACCACGACGAGCACGGCTGCCAGCTCGTCGAGCGTGGTGATCAGCACCAGACCGATGGTGAGCATGACCAGCGACGTCGAGATGACCCGGAGCGGCTGCTTGCGGCGGTCGGAGAGGTGGCCGCCGACCAGGGTGGCGGCGATGGAGATCGCTGAACCGACTGCGACCACGACCGCTGCCGCGGCGACCGAGAACCCCTTGTCCAGCACGAGATAGGTCGGGATCCAGAAGCGCAGCGAGATGGTGACCGCGAGCCGGGTGAACTGCACGACGGCAGCGAGCCAGACCACGGGGTGGCGGAGCAGCCGGCGCAGGCCCGTCCGAGGGGCGCGGTGGGCGCGCGGCCGGGCGACGTGCGGGTCGGGAGTCCGGGAGACCAGGGCGAAGACGGCGGCGGTGAGCACGCCGACGACGCCGAAGACGGCGAACACCCCGCGCCAGCCGGCGACCGCGATTAGCGGCGGCGCAGCCAGGCTGACCACGAGGGTCGACACGAACCCGGCGGACATGAACAGGCTCATCGCCGTGGCGCGTCGACCGGTCGAGAACTCGGCAGTGATCAGGCTCAGCCCCGGGGGGAACACCAGCGCGCGCAGGGCGCCGACCACCACCAGGACGACCAGCATCCCCAGATAGCTGGTCACCAGGGCGATCAGGGTCGTCGCGGCGTTCAGGCCGACCAGCCCGACGATCATCACCCGCCGCGCCCCGAAGCGGTCGCCGAGCAGCCCGGCCGGCACCTGGCCGAGGGCGTAGGTCAGCGTCGTCGCGAAGCTGAGCGCCCCGGCCTGGGCGAACGTCATCGCGATGTCGCTCCGGATCAACGGCAGGGCCAACGCGACCGCGCCCAGAGTCAGGTTCTGCGTGCTCTGGCCGAGCATCAGGCTGGTCACCCGCAACCAGCGGGGGACGCGCTGGTCGGCCGGCATCCCGGTGGGCCCGGCGGAGACTCCGGGTGCATCGGACCCGCCCGTGGGGTCGGTCACGGACAGACGAAGGCGGTGGGGTTGCCGCGCAGGATCTGTTCCTTCTCGTCCGCGCTCAGCTGGGGCAACTGCTCGATCCAGCGCACGGAGTCGATCAGCAGCATCGGGGCCGGGTAGTCGGTGCCCAGCATCACCTGGTCGATCCCGACCTTGTCGA
The DNA here is from genome assembly GCA_964247485.1 of uncultured Propionibacteriaceae bacterium. GTDB lineage: Bacteria > Actinomycetota > Actinomycetes > Propionibacteriales > Propionibacteriaceae > Microlunatus. Next base: position 5,420 of record CAXTVE010000097.1, on the reverse strand, counting down.
TCAGGTGGCGCAACGCTTCACCGTCGTAGGTGATGCAGTCGTAGTGGAAGGCGCCGAGATACGAGCTCGGCGGCCGGGTCAGCCGGTACTGCCCCTCCGGCTGGACGAACGGCGGGGTCAACGGCCCGTCCGGGTAGCTCCCCTCGAACGCCCCCGCGACCTTGTCGAGCCGGCCGACGCCGAACGCGGTGTACCCACCGGCGTGGGCCAGCTGCAGCTTCAGCCGCGGAAAGCGGTCGAGCACGCCGCCGAAGACCAGGGCCGCGAAGGTGATCGTCCGGTCCGCGAGGTTGCCGATCCCGTTCGGCAGGCTGTACCGGTTGATCCGTGGTCCCACCACCGTGCCGATGCCACTGACGCCGCCCCCGCCCTGGTGGAACTCCAGGATCGCCCCGAGCGACTCGGCCGCCGCGAAGAACGGGGTGAACTCCGGCTCGTCGTACGTGCGGCCGTTGACGTGGTCGTTGATGATCGCGCCCTTGAGGTTCAGCTGCGTCATCACCCGGGTGAGCTCCTCGATCGCCGCCGGGATGTCCTGCATGGGCAACGTGCCCAGACCGGAGAACCGGTCCGGGTACTGGTCGACCAGCTCGGCGATGTCCTCGTTGCACTCCCGGGCGACCGTCGTCGCCAGGTCGAGGTCCTTGTCGTAGGAGTAGAAGCCGACGGACGGGGTGACCAGCTGCCGGTCGATCCCCGCCGCCTTCATCTCCGCCAGGCGCTCCTCCACCGACTTGTTGAACCCCGCCGGCCGGTGCAGCTCGCCCACCACGTAGTCCAGCCCGTGCCAGGATCCGTCCCGCTCGATGGCCTCCCGGTAGCGACGCGGCGCGATGTGGGCATGAGTGTCGATCACCTGCATGACGGTCTCCTGAGGTCGGGGCGGAGAGGCTCCTGGGGCGGCGGTCCCGCGGCGACAAGAAGTCGCTGATCCTTGCCGCCTGACAGCAGATTGTAGTATATAAGAAATGGAGTGTTGTATATGACCGGTCGTGCGGTCTGGATCTGCGGAACCAGCGCACCCTTCCGGCCGGACCATCCCGTACGACCTGTCAAAGGGGACCGCTTCATATGGTGTCGAGGACGAACGCACGGCGGACGCAGCTGACCGCCCACCTGCTGCTGCCACTGCTGGCCACCGCTCTGGTGCTGTCCGGCTGCGGCGGCGGTGGTCAGGAGGAGGAGGACCAGACCGGCGGACCGACGACCGTCACGGCCTGGGTGTCACGGGAGTGGAGCAACTCCTCGGACAAGTTCGCCGCCTTCATGGCCGCGCACCCCGACATCGTGGTGGAGACCGAGGTGATCGACACCGACGACATCCTGCAGCGGATGCTGCGGGCGGCCGACGCCAACCAGCCCCTGCCGGACATCATCCAGGACGACGTCTTCACCCTCGAGGCCTACAGCGACGCCGAGCTGGTGGTGCCCATCAACGAGTACGTCGACGCCTTCAAGGCCAGCGCGCCGGAGGAGTTCGCCAAGGTGCTTCCCATCGCCTGGGAGGAGCCGACGATCGACGGCAAGATCTTCGGCGTCTCCAACGCGGCGAACATGGACGTCCTCTACTACAGCGTCCCCTGGTTCAAAGAGGCCGGCGTGGAGCTGCCGTTCGACAGCTACGACGACATCTACACCGCGGCCGAGGCCCTCAAGAAGACCCGGCCGGACGAGATCCCGCTGTCGATCCAGGCCATCGCCGGCGACGGGGTCACCGGGCTGAAGACCAGCCTGATCGGCACCGGTACCCCGTTCGACGGGGCCACGCCCGACCTGAGCTCCCCCGGTGCCCTGTACACCATGGACTTCTACCAGAAGATGCAGCGAGGTGGCATGCTGCCGCCCGAGGCGATCGCCTGGGGTGAGGCCGAGGCCCGAGGGGCCTTCGTCAGTGGCGCCGGGATGATCATCGACGGGTTCACCACCGCCGGCGACTTCTCCGACGCGAACAACTTCGACTTCGGCAAGGACTGGGCGATGACGCTGCTGCCGGTCGCCAGCGGCAGCGGGCAGACCGGCGCCCGGCCCACCAGCTCGCGGACGTGGTCGGTGACCAGCGGGGCGGAGAACCCCGCCGCGGCCTTCGAGGTCCTGCGCTACACCACCACCACGGAGTTCCTCGTCCCGCAGGTGCTGCAGGGCGGGGTGCCGCCCCGCAACTCCGAGGCGCTGGAGTCGCCCGAGGTCACCAAGTTCTGGCCCTTCTTCACCCCCGAGGTCAAGCAGGGCTTCCTCGACAGCGTCAGTGCACCCTCGGCCCTGAACGCCGGCGACGTGGAGAAGATCCTCGAGCAGCTGTGGGCCGAGATCGTGACCGGCGAGAACATCACCCCGCAGCAGCTGGCCGACAAGTACAAGCCGCAGTTGGACGCCCTGCCCAAGTGAGCGCCGGAGCGATCTCAGCGCCGCCACGACGACCGCGCCGGCGGCCGAGTGCGCCGGCTCAGGCACGCTCGTCGAACTCCCTGGCCATCGGGCGTGGTCGCTGGCTCCCGTACCTGTTCAGCGCGCCGGCCATCGTCCTGGTCAGCCTGATCCTGGCGTACCCGGTCGCATGGGGGCTGGTCCAGAGCCTGTTCCGCCGCCAGCGGCTGGGCCGGCCGCTTCGGTTCGTCGGCGTGGACAACTACCTGGACCTGTTCGTCGACCCGGTCTTCTGGGACTCCATGCTGAAGACCGGCATCTTCGTCCTGGGCTCCCTGGTGCTGGGCACGACCCTTGGCCTCGTCTTCGGTTTCGCCCTCAGCCGAGCCATGGGCGCGATGCGGTTCCTCCGCGCCGTCAGCATCGCGCCGTACATCGTCTCCAGCGTGGCCGCCGCCGTCATGTTCCGGGTGCTCTTCAACGGGAACTTCGGACCCATCAACGGGACACTCCGGCTGTTCGGCCTGGAGGGTCTGCCGTGGCTGAGCGACTCCCGGCTGGCCATGGTCGTGGTCATCGTCTGCCAGGTGTGGACCGATCTCCCGCTGACCATCCTGCTGGTCCTCGCCGGCCTGCAGGCGATCGACCGGTCGGTCCTCGAGTCGGCCCTGGTCGACGGTGCCTCCGGATGGCAGCGTGCTCGACACATCAGCCTGCCGCTCGTCTCGCCCCAGATCGTGCTGGCCGTGATCTGGCAGAGCTACTCCACCCTGACCGGGCTGGGCGTGGTGCTGGCGCTGACCGGCGGCGGCCCGCAGCGCGGCACCGCCATCCTGCCGATCGAGATGTACGACACCGCCTTCATCAGCCTGCAGCAGAACCAGGCCCTGGCGATCGGCACCGTGCTCTTCGCCCTGAACGCCGTGCTCACGGTGGTCTACCTGAGGATCGCCAACCGGTATGGGATCGACGCATGACCCAGACGTTCGACGAGGCTCCCGCCCTCCACCCGGCCGGTCAGGAGCCGCCGGCCCCCTCGCGGGGCGTGCTCGGCCGACAGTGGTCACCGCGGCGCTGGCTCAGCCAGCTCGCACTGGCGCTGCCGCTGGTCGTCCTGCTGGTCTGGACGATCGCCCCGTTCGTCGTCACGGTCCTGACCTCGCTCAAGACCCGGGCCGAGGTGTTCTCCTCCCGCGGCGGCCTGCTCCCAGACGCCCCGAGCCTGACGTCCTACCGGGACGTGTTCGCCATGCCGACCTTTTGGACGAGCCTGGCCAACAGCGTGCTGGTCGGGGTGGGGACGACGGTGCTGACGGTGGTGATCGCGGTCCCGGCCGCGTACGCGTTCGTCCGCTTCGACTTCCGGGGGCGCAACCTGCTGCTGCTGTTCACCCTGCTGCCCCGGCTGGTGCCCAACCTGGTGCTGATGGTGCCGCTGTACCGGATCGCGGTGGAGACCGGCGCCCTGGACAAGCTCACCACCCTGGTGATCGTCTACACCGGGATGCTCCTGCCGCTGGCGGTCTACCTGCTGGTGGGCTTCTACCGGCAGATCCCGGTCGAGATGGAGGAGGCGGCCAGCATCGATGGCGCCTCGCTGTTCCAGCGGCTGCGCTACGTGGTCCTGCCGCTGTCGATCCCCGCCCTGATCACGATCGGCGTGCTGGCCTTCCGGGAGGCGTGGAACGAGTTCACCCTGGTCCTGGTCCTGGTCACGTCGGCGGACAAGCGCACCCTGCCGTACGAGCTGTTCGCGATGCAGGGCACCGAGGGGATCCCCAACTACCCCGCCCAGGCGGCACTGGCGCTGATCACCATCGTCCCCTTCATCCTGGTGTACATGCGGGTCGAGCGCTATGTCGTCGCCGGCATCACCTCCGGCTCGGGAAAGTAGGACTGTCGTGCGACTGGCCACGCTGCGAACGGGTGACACCACGGCGGCCGTGCGGGTCGACGAGAGCCAGGCGATCGCGATCGAGGGCTTCGCCGATGTCGGCGCGCTGCTGGCGGCGCCCGGCTGGGAGAAGATCGCCGAGGCCGCGGGCGGCGAGGTGTACGCACTGGCCGAGCTGGAACCGGCGGCCTGGGCGCCCGTGGTGCCGCGGCCTGGCAAGATCATCTGCGTCGGCCTGAACTTCAAATCCCACATCCTCGAGATGGGCCGGGAGCTGCCCGAGTTCCCGACCCTGTTCACGAAGTACCCCGAGGCCCTGGTCGGACCGTACGACCCGATCGTCGTGCCGTCGAACGCGCCGGACACCCTCGACTGGGAGGGTGAGCTGGCGGTCGTGATCGGTTCGGTGGCCCGTGGGCTGGAACCCGCCCAGGCGAGTCGGGCGATCGCCGGCTACACCGTCGTCAACGACGTCACCGTGCGCGAGTACCAGTACCGCACCTCGCAGTGGCTGCAGGGCAAGACCTTCGAGTCGACGAGTCCGGTCGGGCCCTGGCTGGTCACGGGGCCGACGATCAGTCCCGGGGCAGAGCTGGTGACCGATGTGGACGGCGAGGTCGTCCAGCACGCGTCGCTGGACGACCTGGTCTTCGGGCCGGCTGAGCTGGTGGCCTACGTGTCCCAGATCCTCACCCTGCGACCCGGGGACGTGATCGCCACCGGCACGCCCGGCGGGGTCGGCCACGCCCGCAAGCCCCCGCGCTACCTGAGGCCGGGGAACGTCGTGACCACGGCCATCGACACAATCGGGACGCTGCGCAACGTCGTGGTGTGAAGGCGGCGTCACCGTAGGCGGGGCGCGTCGAACGAGAGCGCGACGGGCACGGGGATGTCGGCGGTGAGCGACTTGACCCCTCGCCGCAGCCCGCGGGTCAGTGCCGCGGGCAGGATGCCGCGCACCACGTCGCGGAGCTCGGTGTTGGCCCGCTCCGCGCTGGCCAGCGCGTCGGCGATCAAGCCGGTCACCGCGGTCCCTCCTGCTGAGGCGTCGCGGGCCAGCTTGAGAGTGATGATGGTGTGGACGAGCCGTTGCTGCGCTCCGTCATGCACCCGCCGGCGCGTCTCGTCGGCGGTCGTGAGCACCCGGGGCCCGGGAGGCCAG
>CAXTVE010000096.1:6677-9683 GCA_964247485.1 uncultured Propionibacteriaceae bacterium | reverse complement strand
GTGGTCGACAGCGACGACTTCTCCAACCCGGTGCTGCCGCGGCTGAGCCCGACCGCGCGGGACCGGATGAGCGATGCCGAGGTGGCGGCCGCGGTGACCGACTGGCGCCGGCTGCGCCGGGAGGCGCTGGAACCGCTGCGTCAGGGCCGGGCGGCGACCTACCGACCGTACGACTGGCAGGCCGACGACGGCCGGCTGGCCGGTGTCGTGGAGGTGGCGCCGGGCGACCCCGTGATCCTCGAGGGCGTCTACTCCTCCCGGCCCGAGCTGGCGGACCTCGTCGACCTGACGGTGTACCTCGAGACCGCCCCCGACGTGCGGGCCGCCCGGTTGACCGAACGCACGGAGGACCGCGGATGGGCCGCGTTCTGGGAGCGCGGCGAGCAGCACTACTTCACCGTCGTCCGGCCGCCGGGGTCCTTCGACCTCCGCCTGGCGCCGTAGCCGAGCGCGCCGTCAGGCGAACGGCGGGCGGGCGTCGAGGCGGTGGCGGGCGCGGCCGGCCCGCCGCCAGGCCCGGGCCACCACGTCGCGGTCGGCCTCGGTGATCAGGTTGCCCATCACCCGCAGCGCGACGGTCATCAGCAGCCGCGACCGCATCCCGATCGGGCCGAGCCGGGCCAGCAGCCCCGGCACCGTGATCAGCCCGGCCAACCGCCGGGCGATGGAGAACGCCGGCCCGTAGTGGGTCCGGAGCACCGCGGGCCACGCCCGCCCCAGGTCGGCGCCGCGGTCGGCCATCACGTCGGCCACGAAGCGACCCGTCTCCAGCCCGTAGTCGATGCCCTCGCCGTTCAGCGGGTTGACGCACCCGGCGGCGTCGCCGATCAGCGCCCAGTTCGGCCCGGCGACCCCGCTGACCGCGCCGCCCATCGGCAGCAGGGCCGACATCGGCGCCCGCACCTCCGTCCCGAGCTGCCACTCCTCGCGCCGCTGGGCCGCGTAGTACTCCAGCAGCGGCCGCAGCGAGACGTTTGCCGGCCGCTTGGCCGTGGCCAGCGTCCCGACGCCCAGGTTCACCTGGCCGGCGCCGAGCGGGAAGATCCAGCCGTAACCCGACAGCAGCTCGCCCGCCGGGCCGCGGAGCTCCAGGTGCGAGGAGATCCAGGTGTCCTCGCGCGCGGTGTCCAGGTAGGCGCGGGCCGCCACCCCGTAGACCGTGTCCCGGTGCCACTCCCGGCCGAGCACCCGGCCCAGCGGCGACCGCACCCCGTCGGCGACCACCAGGCGCTCGCAGCGGACCTCCCGATGGAGCCCACCGCCGAGAGCGAACACCACCCCCCGCACGCGCTCCCCGTCCCGCACCACGTCGACCGCCTTGGCCGGGGGCAGGGGGATCGCTCCGGCGTCGAGCGCCGTCTGGCGCAGCCGGTCGTCCAGCTCGGTCCGGGCCACCGCCGACCCGTACGCGGGGAGCGACCCGCCCGGCCAGGGCAGCTCGAGCACAGAGCCGAACCCGTGTGCCCGCAGGCCCTCGTTCGCCGTGTGCCGCCGCGTCCAGTCACCGAGCCCCAGTCGGTCCAGCTCACCCATCGCCCGTGGCGTCAGCCCGTCGCCGCAGGACTTGTCCCGCGGGAACGTCACCGCGTCGGCCAGCGACACCTCGAGGCCTGCGCGCGCCGCCCAGGTCGCGGCCGCCGACCCAGCGGGCCCGGCGCCGACCACCAGCACGTCGGTCCGGTCCACCCAGGTCGTCACGCTGCATCCACGCCGCCCAGTGTTCCACCGCGGCCGCAGGGCTTATTTCGCGTCAGAACTGTTGCGTAATTCCTGGTGTAGGTCCTAGTCGGGCTCGGTATTGAGGTCTCGCCGACACGTCGTAGAGTGGGGTTCTGCGAGTTAGTGAAAGATTTCACGAGCGAGGATCAGGAGCCCGGCCATGAGTCCCTACATCGGGATTGTGATCCTACTGGCCATCGCCGCCGGGTTCGTCTCGCTGACCATCATCACCAGCCTGCTGGTCGGTCCGGGGCGCTACAACCGGGCCAAGTACGACTCCTACGAGTGCGGGATCGAGCCGACCCCGCAGCCGGTGGGCGGCGGTCGGTTCCCGGTGAAGTACTACATCACGGCGATGCTGTTCATCGTCTTCGACATCGAGATCGTCTTCCTCTACCCGTGGGCGGTCTCCTTCGACCAGATGGGCTCGTTCGCCCTGGTCGAGATGGTGCTGTTCATCGCCACCGTGTTCGTGGCGTACTTCTACGTGCTCCGTCGCGGCGGATTGGAATGGGACTGACATGGCCCCCGAGCGGAGCGAGGACTGAAAATGGGACTTGAGGAGAAGCTGCCGACCGGGATCCTGCTGACCACGCTGGAGGACGTCTTCGGCTACATGCGGAGCGCGGCCTTCTGGCCGGCCACCTTCGGCCTGGCCTGCTGCGCGATCGAGATGATGACCTACGGCGCGCCGCGCTACGACTCCGGGCGCTGGGGGCAGGAGGTGTTCCGGGCCTCCCCGCGACAGGCCGACCTGATGATCGTGGCCGGCCGGGTGAGCCAGAAGATGGCCCCGGTGCTGCGCCAGATCTACGACCAGATGCCCAACCCGAAGTGGGTGCTGGCGATGGGCGTCTGCGCGAGCACCGGCGGGATGTTCAACAACTACGCGATCGTCCAGGGCGTCGACCACGTCGTCCCCGTGGACATGTACCTGCCCGGCTGCCCGCCGCGCCCGGAGATGCTGATCGACGCCATGTTCAAGCTGCGCGAGAAGGTCCGTGAGCTGCCGGTCGGGCTGAACGCGATCGAGGCCGACCGCCAGGCCGAGCTGAAGCAGCTGGAGGCGCCGGCGCTGGCGGAGCGGAAAGGTCTGCTCCGGTGAGCGAAGCGAACCGACCGGTCGAGACGCCGGAGGCCGGTAGCTCGTCGACGCTGAGCGCCGAGTCTGATGCGAACGCGCGCTCCGAGGGCGGCAGCACTCAGGGCGAGTCGGGGCCCGCCGGCCGGCCCCCCCCGGCGCCCCGGGCCCCGGGCCCCCCGCCCGGGCGGGGCGCCCGCCCCCCC
>CAXTVE010000096.1:0-6667 GCA_964247485.1 uncultured Propionibacteriaceae bacterium | reverse complement strand
CCCGGGCGGAGACGCTGACCGGGGCCGAGCCGAAGGTCGCGTCCGGCGACACCGATGCGGCCGAGTCGCGGTCCGAGACCGCCCAGACCGCGGTGGCGGTCGCCGAGCCGACGGCCGAGGTGCTGGAGACCCGCCGCGGCATGTTCGGCGTCCGCGGCACCGGGGACACCTCCGGCTACGGCGGGCTGACGCGTACGGTCGAGTTCCCCGCCGGGGCCACCCCGCCGTTCGGCGGCTGGTGGGACGAGGTGTACGCGCGGATCGGCCAGCTGGTCCCCAGCTACTCGGATGTGATCACCAAGGTCGTCGTGTACCGCGGCGAGATCACCTTCCACGTGGCCCGCGAGCGACTGCTGGAGCTGGTGCGCTACCTGCGCGACGACGCTCAGCTGCGGTTCGAGTTCTGCAGCAGCGTGTCCGGCGTGCACTACCCGGCCGACTCGGGCCGTGAGCTGCACGCGGTGTACCACCTGCAGTCGATGACCCACAACCGGCGGATCCGGCTCGAGGTGTCGGTGCCCGACTCCGACCCCCACATCCCGTCGGTCGTGCGCACCTACCCGACCGCAGACTGGCACGAGCGCGAGACGTACGACATGTTCGGCATCGTCTTCGACGGCCACCCGGCGCTGACTCGGATCCTGATGCCGGACGACTGGCCGGGCCACCCGCAGCGCAAGGACTACCCGCTCGGCGGCATCTCCGTCGAGTACAAGGGCGCCACCGTGCCCCCGCCCGACCAGCGAAGGAGCTACTCATGAGCACCGCGTTCGTCCCGGGCGACACCCGCCCCAGCACCTCGACCCCCGACGACGGGCAGGACCCGTTCGCCGCCAGTGTCGAGGACGCCGCCGAGGGCCACGTCTACACCGTCACCGGCCAGGACTGGGACACGATCGTGTCCGAGCAGGCCGAGCGCGGCGACGAGCGGATCGTGGTCAACATGGGGCCGCAGCACCCGTCGACCCACGGCGTCCTCCGGCTGATCCTGGAGATGGAGGGCGAGTCCGTCCACGAGGCTCGGTGCGGCATCGGCTACCTGCACACCGGCATCGAGAAGAACATGGAGTTCCGCACCTGGACGCAGGGCACCACGTTCGCCACCCGGATGGACTACCTGTCCCCGCTCTACAACGAGACCACCTTCTGCCTGGGCGTGGAGCGGCTGCTCGACATCGAGGAGCAGATCCCGGAGAAGGCCAACGTCATCCGGGTGCTGATGATGGAGCTCAACCGGATCTCCTCGCACCTGGTCTGCATCGCGACCGGCGGCATGGAGATCGGCGCGCTGACCGTGATGACCATCGGCTTCCGGGAGCGGGAGAAGGTGCTGGACGCCTTCGAGCTGATTACCGGCCTGCGGATGAACCACGCCTACATCCGTCCCGGCGGGGTGGCCCAGGACCTGCCGGACAAGGCGCTGGACGAGGTCAAGGACCTGGTCGTCTGGATGCGCAAGCACCTGCCGGAGTACGCGGCGTTCTGCAACGAGAACCCGATCTTCAAGGGCCGGCTGCAGGGCGTCGGCCACCTGGACCTGGCGGGCTGCCTCGCCCTCGGCATCACGGGGCCGACGCTGCGCTCCACCGGCTACGACTGGGACCTGCGCAAGAAGCAGCCCTACTGCGGCTACGAGACCTACGACTTCGAGGTGCAGACCTGGGACACCCCCGATGCGTACGGGCGGTTCCGGATCCGGCTGAACGAGATGTGGGAGAGCCTCAAGATCGTCGAGCAGTGCGTGGCCCGGCTCGAGGGCCTGCGCGGCGCGCCGATCATGGTCGCCGACAAGAAGATCGCCTGGCCGGCGCAGCTGTCGGTCGGCAGCGACGGGATGGGCAACTCCAACGAGCACATCAAGCACATCATGGGCCAGTCGATGGAGGCCCTGATCCACCACTTCAAGCTGGTCACCGAGGGGTTCAGCGTCCCGCCGGGCCAGGCGTACGTGCCGGTGGAGTCCCCGCGCGGGGAGCTGGGTGCGCACGTGGTGTCCGACGGCGGCACCAAGCCGTTCCGGGCGCACTTCCGCGACCCGAGCTTCGTCAACCTGCAGGCCATGCCCGCGATGTGCGAGGGCGCCATGGTGTCCGACGTGGTCGTCGCCGTGGCCTCGCTCGACCCGGTGATGGGGGGCGTGGACCGTTGAGCTCCGAGCGTCGGGTAGCGAGGGGCCCGGTCCCGCCTGGACGACCAAGCGAGGCACCGCCCGCTGTCGTGACCAGCCTGGGACGTAGGTGGCGAGCGCGTGGAGGAAGGCGGGATCTCCAGGCCCCGAGCGGGCGCGAGGAGCAGGAACAGTGAGTGAGTTGATCGAGCCGCAGGGCCCGGACACCCGGCACGGGTATGCCTCCGGCACCGTCGGCTCCGAGGACGCGCACGGCGACCACCACGAGCGGACGCACTTCGACGAGCCGTCGATCGACTTCTCGGCGACCAGCACGGCGATCACCGACGAGACGCTGGCCGAGCTGCGGGCCATCGCCGCGCGCTACCCGCAGGCCCGCTCGGCGCTGCTGCCGATGCTGCACCTGGTGCAGAGCGTCGAGGGCCGGGTGACCCCGGCGGGGATCGAGGCCTGCGCGGCGATCCTGGGTCTGAGCACCGCCGACGTCAGCGGGGTGGCCACCTTCTACACGATGTACAAGCGGCACCCGGTCGGGAAGTACCACGTCGGCGTCTGCACCACCGCGCTGTGCGCGATCGTGGGCGGCGACGAGGTGTACAACCGGCTGCAGGGTCACCTCGGCATCGGCAACGACGAGACCACCGAGGACGGCCAGATCACCCTCGAGCACGTCGAGTGCAACGCGGCCTGCGACTACGCGCCCGTGGTGATGGTCAACTGGGAGTTCTTCGACAACCAGACCCCCGAGTCGGCGTGCGCCCTGGTCGACCGGCTGCGGGCCGGTGAGCGGGTGCAGGCGACGCGAGGCGCCACGATCGGCACCTGGCGGGAGGCCGAGCGGGTGCTGGCGGGCTTCCCCGACGGCAAGGCCGACGAGGGCGTCAGCGCCGGCCCCACGACGCTGCTCGGCCTGAACATCGCCCGGGAGCGCGGTTGGTCGGCGCCGCCGGTGCACCCGGAGCGCAACGAGGACCAGAAGGAGAAGAGTGACTGATCTCTTGACGCCCGTCCTCACCAGGAACTGGGGCGACGACCGGGCCTGGCAGCTGGCCGCGTACGAGAACCAGGGCGGGTACGCCGCCATGCGCACCGCGCTGGCCATGAGCCCGGCCGACGTGGTCACCGCGGTGAAGGACTCCGGTCTGCGCGGCCGCGGTGGCGCCGGCTTCCCCACCGGCATGAAGTGGGGATTCATCCCGCAGGACAACCCCAAGCCGAAGTACCTCGTGGTCAACGCCGACGAGTCGGAGCCGGGCACCTGCAAGGACATCCCGCTGATGATGGCCTCGCCGCACACGCTGGTCGAGGGCGTGATCATCGCCGCGTACGCCATCCGGGCCAACACCGCGTTCATCTACGTCCGCGGCGAGGTGCTGCACGTGGTCCGGCGGCTGCAGCAGGCGGTGCGCGAGGTGTACGCGGCCGGCTACGCGGGCACCGACGTCCTCGGCACCGGCTTCGACCTGGAGATCATCGTGCACGCCGGCGCGGGCGCGTACATCTGCGGCGAGGAGACGGCGATGCTCGACTCCCTGGAGGGCCGGCGCGGCCAGCCCCGGCTGCGGCCGCCCTTCCCCGCGGTCGCAGGCCTGTACGCCTGCCCCACGGTGATCAACAACGTGGAGTCGATCGCCTCCGTGCCGAGCGTGATCAGCGGCGGCGCCGACTGGTTCGGCTCGATGGGCACCGAGAAGTCCAAGGGCATGACCATCTACTCGCTGTCCGGCCACGTGGCCAACCCGGGTCAGTTCGAGGCGCCGCTCGGGATCACGCTGCGCACGCTGCTCGACCTGGCCGGCGGCATCCGGGCCGGGCACCAGCTCAAGTTCTGGACGCCGGGCGGCTCGTCGACCCCGCTGCTGACGGCTGAGCACCTCGACGTGCCGCTGGACTACGAGGGGATGACCAGCGTCAAGTCGATGCTCGGCACCAAGGCGCTGCAGTGCTTCGACGAGACCACCTCGATCGTCCGCACGGTGCTGCGCTGGACCGAGTTCTACAAGCACGAGTCGTGCGGCAAGTGCACCCCGTGCCGCGAGGGCACCTGGTGGCTGGTGCAGATCCTGAAGCGGATGGAGGCCGGGCAGGGTCAGCCGGGCGACATCGAGAAGCTGCTGGACCTGTGCGAGAACATCCTCGGCCGGTCCTTCTGCGCCCTGGGCGACGGGGCGACCTCGCCCATCACCTCGGCGATCCAGTACTTCCGCGAGGAGTTCGAACAGGCCATGCACACCCCGGCCTGGGAGCTCTTCCCCTACGAGAGGTCGACCATTTTCATCCGCCAGCCGGTGGGGGCGTCGGCATGACGCGCCTCACGCCCGAGTTGTCAGCCTCGGTGGTCGCCCCAGCGACCAGGAGGGCTGACAAGTCGGAGAAGAGAGAGGGGGTGTTGGCGTGACCGTCACCGCGGCCAAGAGCAGCGACCTCGAGCTCCGCGAGGACCTCGTCACGGTCACCATCGACGACGTCGAGGTCTCGGTGCCCAAGGGCACCCTGGTCATCCGGGCCGCCGAGCTGATCGGCGTCGACATCCCGCGGTTCTGCGACCACCCGCTGCTCGAGCCGGTGGGAGCCTGCCGGCAGTGCCTGGTCGAGGTGCCGGACGGCGGCAACGGCCGGCCGATCCCGAAGCCGCAGGCCTCCTGCACGCTCGAGGTCGCACCGGGGATGCAGGTCAGGACGCAGCTCACCTCGCCGGTGGCGGACAAGGCGCAGCACGGGAACATGGAGTTCCTGCTGATCAACCACCCGCTGGACTGCCCGATCTGCGACAAGGGCGGCGAGTGCCCGCTGCAGAACCAGGCCCTGTCCCACGGGTACGCGGAGACCCGGTTCACCGACCTCAAGCGGACCTACCCGAAGCCGGTCAACATCTCGGCCAACGTGCTGCTGGACCGGGAGCGGTGCGTGCTCTGCGCCCGCTGCACCCGGTTCTCGGAGCAGATCGCCGGCGACCCGTTCATCGCCCTGGTCGAGCGCGGCGCGCTGCAGCAGGTGGGGATCTACGAGAAGGAGCCGTTCGCGAGCTACTTCTCCGGCAACACCATCCAGATCTGCCCGGTGGGTGCGCTGACCAGCGCGGCCTACCGGTTCCGGTCCCGGCCCTTCGACCTGGTCTCCACGCCCTCGGTCGCCGAGCACGACGCCTGTGGGTCGGCGATCCGGGTCGACCACCGGCGCGGCACCGTGATGCGCCGGCTCGCCGGCGACGACCCCGAGGTGAACGAGGAGTGGATCACCGACAAGGACCGGTTCGCCCACCGCTACGGGATCGGTGAGGACCGGTTGCGGCGGCCGCTGGTCCGCGAGGTCGACGACGACGGCCGAAGCGTGCTCCGCCCGGCCTCCTGGCCGGAGGCGATCGACGCGGCCGTGCAGGGCCTCAAGCACGCCGGCTCCTCGGTCGGCGTGCTCACCGGCGGCCGGCTGACGAGCGAGGACGCGTACGCGTACGCCAAGTTCGCCCGCGCGGTGCTGGGCACCAACAACGTCGACTTCCGGGCCCGCCCGCACTCCGACGAGGAGGCCGACTTCCTGGTCAACGCGGTGGCCGGCACCGGGCTGGGCGTCACCTTCGCCGACCTGGAGTCCGCCGGCAACGTCCTGCTGGTCGCGCTCGAGCCCGAGGAGGACGCCGGCGCGGTCTTCCTTCGGCTGCGCAAGGCCAACCGGAAGCGTGGCCTGGCGTCCTGGACCGTCGCGCCGTACCTGAGCAACGGGGCCTGCAAGATGGGCACCTCGCTCATCCCCTGCGTACCGGGCCTGGAGGCCGCGGTGCTGGACGGGCTCGGCCCCGAGGTTCCGCTCGACGGCGACTCCGTCATCCTGGTCGGTGAGCGGGCCGCGGCGCTGTCCGGCACGCTGAGCGCGGTGCTCCGGCTGGCAGTCCGGACCGGGGCCCGGGTGGCCTGGATCCCCCGGCGGGCCGGCGACCGCGGGGCGGTCGAGGCCGGTTGCCTGCCCAACCTGTTGCCCGGTGGACGCCCGCTGGCCGACCCGGCCGCCCGGGTGGACACGGCGGTCGCGTGGGGTGTCGAGTCGCTGCCCAGCCTCGAGGGCCGAGACGCCGACGAGATGCTCATCTCGGCCAGCGACGACCAGCTCGCCGCGTTGATCGTGGCCGGGGTGGACCCGAGTGACTTCGGTGACCCGCAGGGCGTGCTCGACGGCCTCGAGGAGGTCGACTTCGTGATCAGCCTGGAGACCCGGGCGTCTCTGGTCACCGAGCGGGCCGACGTGGTGTTCCCGGTGTCGCTGATGCACGAGCGGGCCGGCAGCTTCGTGAACTGGGAGGGCCGGTCCCGCCCGTTCGAGGCGGTGCTCGACCAGCCGAACGGGCTGTCCGACCTGCGGGTGCTGGCCGCGCTGGCCGACGGCCTGGGCACCGACCTGGGGTTCCGTACGCCGGCGCAGGCCCGCGCCGAGCTGACCGAGCTCGGGGTCTGGGAGGGACCGCGGGGCGCCGGGCCGAACTACCCGGCCGCCGCCGCCCCCGCGCCCCGCGCGCGGCCGGGCGGCGGCCCGGCGGTGGTGGTGGCC
>CAXTVE010000095.1:9491-9759 GCA_964247485.1 uncultured Propionibacteriaceae bacterium | reverse complement strand
GGGTGTCGGTGCCGATGGCCTCGGCGGTCTCGGACGTGGCCGCCGCCCGGCGGGACTACCTGGACGAGTCGGGTGGGCGTTACGTGCAGGTGATCGCGGACGGGTCGGTGCTCAGGTCCGGCGACATGGCCAAGGCCATCGCGTGCGGGGCCGACGCGGTGATGATCGGCTCACCGCTGGCCAAGGCCGAGGAGGCACCCGGCCGCGGCTACCACTGGGGCCCGGAGGCCTGGCACGTCAACCTGCCGCGCGGCGAGCGGCTGAAGTT
>CAXTVE010000095.1:6065-9481 GCA_964247485.1 uncultured Propionibacteriaceae bacterium | reverse complement strand
GTGGGGACCCTGGAACAGATCCTGCTCGGCCCCTCCACCGTCGCCGACGGCACGATGAACCTCGTCGGCGCCCTCCGCAAGGCCATGGCCACCACCGGCTACACCGAGGTCAAGGAGTTCCAGCGGGTCGAGATCGTCGTCGGGTGAGCTGACCGTCCGCCGGGGTCGCCGGTGAGCGACCAGGTCGGCGTCATTGCGCAACCTCCCGGCCCACCCGGTCGTCCGTCACTAGGCTGACCGGGTGATCGAGGAGGTGTCGGCAGAGCTGGGCCGGCTGCGGGCCAGCATCGACAACATGGACGCGGCGCTGGTCCACCTGCTGGCGGAGCGGTTCAAGATCACCCAGCAGGTCGGCGAGCTCAAGGCCGCGCACGGGCTGCCACCGGCCGATCCCCAGCGCGAGGCTGCTCAGATCGCCCGGCTCCGGTCCCTGGCGGAGGAGGCCCGGCTCGATCCGGAGTTCGCCGAGAAGTTCCTGGGCTTCGTCGTGGCCGAGGTCGTGCGCCACCACGAGGCCCTGAACCGTTCCGTGCCCTGAGCCTGGGCAAGGGCTCAGAGCGCAGCCGCCAGCGACCGGCCCACGGTGCGCCCGGTGAACAGGCAGCCGCCCAGGAAGGTGCCTTCCAGCGAGCGGTAGCCGTGTACGCCGCCACCGCCGAAGCCGGCCACCTCGCCCGCCGCGTACACCCCCGGCAGCGGCGAGCCGTCGGCGGTCAGCACCCGTCCCTCCAGGTCCGTCTCCAGGCCGCCGAGGGTCTTGCGGGTCAGCACGTGCAGCCGCACCGCTAACAGCGGTCCGCCGGGGCCGGCCGCACCCTCGCCCGGCCGCTTCGGGTCGAGTAGCGGGTGGGGCGGGACGATGCGCATCAGCCGGTCGCCGACGAACCGGCGGGCGGCGGCGGTGGCCACCACCTGCGGGTCCTTGCCCAGTCCGCTGAGCACCTGGAGGTCGCGGGCCTCGATGGTCCGCAGCAGCGCCTCCGCGTCGATCAGGTGCTCCCCGGCCAGCTGGTTCATCTGGGCGGCGAGCTCCGGCACCGTCGCGGCCGACCCGAAGTCGACCCCGCGCTCGGTGAAGGCCCGCACCTCCGGCGTCGGCCCGGGTCGCACCCGGCCAGCCAGCAGCCGTACGTCGCGCCCAGTCAGGTCGCCGTTCTGCTCCGAGCCGGACAGTGCGAACTCCTTCGCCAAGGTCTCGGCGTCTAGCACGAACCAGGAGTACGCGTACCCGCTCGCCGTGACCTGGCGCAGTGCGCCCAGCGCGTCGAAGCCGGGGAACAGGGGCGCGGGGAAGCGGGTGCCGCGGGCGTCCAGCCACAGCGACGACGGACCGGGCAGGATGCGGATGCCGTGGGCGGTCCAGACGGGGGAGTGGTTCATGATCCCCTCCGGGTAGTGCCACATCCGGTCCAGGTTGATCACCCGCCCGCCGGCCTGCCCGGTCGCCTGGAGCCGGGCGCCGTCGCCGTAGGCCGGTACTCCGGCGACCAGGTCGGCCGGCGGGCCGCCCCAGCCGTCCGGCCAGCTCTGCCGGACGAGCTCAAAGTTCCCGCCGATGCCGCCGCTGGCCACCACGACGGCGGGCGCGGTCAGGCTGAACTCCCCGACGACCGTGTCCGGCGTCCGTACGCCGCGGGGCAGGGTGCAGGCCTCCAGGACCTCGCCGTGCACGCGTACGCCGTCGGCGCCCGGCTCGATCGCCGTCACCCGGTGGCGAGCTCGGATCCGCACCTTGCGCGACTGCAGCACCCGTGACGCGAACGGCTCGACCAACCCGGGGCCGGTGCCCCAGACGAGGTGGAAGCGGGGCACCGTGTTGCCGTGGCCCGGGGCGGTGTAGCCGCCGCGCTCGGCCCACTGCACCAGCGGGAACCAGCGGACGCCGAGGTCGTGCAGCCAGGCCCGCTGCTCGCCGGCCGCGAAGTGCACGTACGCCTCCGCCCACCGTCGCGGCCAGTGGTCCTCCGGCCGGTCGAAGCCGGCGCTGCCCAGCCAGTCGGCCAGGGCCAGCTCGGCGGAGTCCCGGATCCGCAGCCGCCGCTGCTCGGGGGAGTTGACGCAGAAGAGGCCGCCGAGCGACCAGAAGGCCTGGCCGCCGAGGGAGTCCAGCGGTTCCCGGTCGACCAGCAGCACCGACCGGTCGGCACTGGCCAGTTCGTGGGCTGCCACCAGGCCGGCCAGGCCGGCGCCGATCACGAGGACGTCGGCATCCATGCCCCAGATGCTGCCAGATCACCTTCGCGGGACGAACGGACAACCTCGCGGATCGGGTCACGACCACGGCACAATCCGACAGATGGAGCCCGACGCCGGTCTGGAACTGGCCGCCGCCTACTACACCGCGAAGTCCGAGGAGTCCCGGCTGTCCTCGGGGCCCGGGCTGCTGGAGCAGGCGCGGACCCGCGAGCTGATCGAGCGCTTCCTGCCGGCTCCGCCCGCCCGGGTGGCCGACATCGGGTCGGGCCCCGGCGCGTACGCCCTGTGGCTGGCCGGACGCGGCCACCCGGTCGTGGCCCGCGACCTGATGCCGCACCACGTCGAGCAGCTGCGGGCGGCGGCGGCGGACCGCGGGCTGGTCGTCGACGCCGAGGTCGGGGACGCTCGCCGGCTGGACCTGCCCGACGCGGCGTACGACGCGGTGCTGCTGTTCGGTCCGCTCTACCACCTGCTGGACCGGGCCGGCCGGGTGCAGGCGCTGCGGGAGGCGGCCCGGGTCCTGGTACCCGGCGGCGTCGCGCTGGCCGTGGCGATCTCCCGCTGGGCGGTGATCCTCGACGGGATGCTCCGGCTAAGGCTCA
This sequence comes from uncultured Propionibacteriaceae bacterium, assembly GCA_964247485.1. Lineage (GTDB taxonomy): Bacteria > Actinomycetota > Actinomycetes > Propionibacteriales > Propionibacteriaceae > Microlunatus. The sequence goes on along the minus strand of CAXTVE010000095.1, from coordinate 6,683 downwards.
CCGAGGCCCGCCCCGAGCTCCTTGCCGTCGTCGATGAGGTGGTGGAGTCCGGCCGGCTCGCGCCGCCGGGGGCCGGTGACTTCGCGGCCTACTGCCACCGGCCCGAGGAGCTGCGGGCGGAGGTGGCCGAGGCGGGACTGCTGGAGACAGCCCTGGTCTCGGTCGAGGGTGCGGGCGCGTACCTCAGCAACGCGGACCTGGAGGACCGCTGGGCGTCACCGGCGGCCCGGGACCTGCTGCTCGACGTGGCGCGCCGGCTCGAGGCCGTGCCCGAGCTGGCCGGGATGGGCTCCCACCTGATGCTTGCCGCCCGGAGGCCAGACTGAGTCGCATGCCCTTCGAGCGCAACTCCGACCTGTACACGGGGGCGGCTGGCTACTACGTCACCGGGCGGGCGGCGTACCCCCTCGCCCTCGCCGATCGGCTGGCGGCCGAGCTCGGGCTGGACGGCACCGGCCGGCTGCTCGACGTCGGCTGCGGCCCCGGCTCGTTGACCCTGCTGCTGGCGGACCGCTTCGCCGAGGCGGTCGGGGTCGACGCCGATGCCGGGATGCTCGCGGAGGGGGGGGCCCGGGGGGGCCCCGGGGGCCGCCCCGGCGGGGGGCGGGGGGGGGGGAC
>CAXTVE010000095.1:0-6055 GCA_964247485.1 uncultured Propionibacteriaceae bacterium | reverse complement strand
TTCCGGCTGGTCACCTTCGCCCAGTCGTTCCACTGGATGGACCGGCCGCGGGTGGCCCGGGCGGTCCACCGGATGCTGACCGCCGACGGCGCCCTGGTCCACGTCCACGCCACCACCCACCGGGGAGTGGAGACCGACGTCGAGCTGCCCTACCCGCCGCCGCCGTACGCAGCGCTGGAGGAGATCAGCCGGGGCCTTCTCGGTCCGGTCCCGCCCCGGACCGGGGGGCCCGGGGTGAGCGGGGAGTCCGAGGTCTACCGCGCCGCGGGGTTCGTCGGGCCGGTCGAGATCACGGTCCCTCAGCCGGTCGTGACCCGGACCGTGGAGCAGGTGCTGGCCGGCCACCTGTCCCTGTCGGGCTCGACCCCCCACCTCTACGGCGCGGCGCTGCCGGCCTTCCTCGAGCGCGCCCGGACGCTGCTGATCCGCACCAGTCCCACGGGTGAGTTCAGCGAGCAGCTGCGCGAGGTCGGCGCCGACATCTGGCGGACGCAGCGCGCATTAGTCTGAAGCCCGTGATCACTGGCGGCGCCCCGTCCGATTCAAGAGGCGAGGGGGGCGACCCCCTTGAACCCCCGCCGCGGGCGCCAGAACACGCGGGAGCCCGTGATGTGCGACGACTCGCCGGGCTGCTGACCGCGACCGGCCCGGCGATGGAGCTCCGGTCGCCGATGACCGGCGGCGTGGTGGGGGAGCTGCCCACCTCGACCGACGACGACGTACGCGGCGCAGCCGGGCGGGCACGGACCGCCCGGGCCGCGTGGGCCGCGCGGCCGATCGAGGAGCGGGCGGAGCTGCTGCTCGCCTTCCACGACGCCGTGCTGAACCGGCGCGACGACTTGGTCGACCTGCTGCAGACCGGTGGCGGCAAGGCCCGGCTGAGCGCCACCGAGGAGGTGCTGCACCTCGCGCTGACCGCGCGCTACTACGGGCGGACGGCCCGCCGCTACCTGCACACCGAGCGCGGCTCCGGCGTCTTCCCGGTACTGACCCGCATCGACCGGCACTACGTGCCGAAGGGCCTGGTCGGGGTGATCGCGCCGTGGAACTACCCGCTGACCATGGCCATCTCCGATGGGCTGGCCGCGCTGGTCGCCGGCAACGCGGTGCTGCTCAAGCCGGACCAGCAGACCCCGCTGATCGCGCTCGCCGCGGTCGAGCTGCTGCACTCGGTCGGGCTGCCCCCGGACCTGTGGCCGGTGGTGCACGGCGAGGGTTCGGAGGTTGGACCGGCGGTCATCGACGTCAGCGACTACGTCTGCTTCACCGGGTCGACCGCCACGGGGCGGTCCGTCGCCGCGCAGTGTGCCGAGCGATTGATCGGGTGCTCGCTGGAGCTCGGCGGCAAGAATCCGCTGCTGGTCCTGGACGACGTCGACGTGGAGGTTGCCGCCGAGGGGGCGGTGCGGGCCTGCTTCGCGAACGCCGGTCAGCTCTGCGTCGCCGCCGAGCGGATCTACGTCGCCGAGCCGGTGCGGGAGGCGTTCACCGCGGCCTTCATCCGGCGTACGCGGGCGCTGCGGCTCGGCGCCACCCTGGACTACGACCACGACATGGCGAGCATGATCAACGCCCGCCAGCTCGAGCGGGTCAGCGCGCACGTCGAGGACGCCCGCGCCAAGGGCGCGACGGTGCTGACGGGTGGCAACCGGCGCCCGGACCTCGGTGAGCTCTTCTACGAGCCGACCGTGCTCGCCGATGTGGACCCGGGGATGGAGGTGTACGCCGACGAGACCTTCGGCCCGGTGGTCAGCCTCTACCCGGTCGCCGATGACGACGAGGCGGTGGCGCGGGCCAACGACTCGGACTACGGGCTGAACGGCAGCGTGTGGACCGCCGACCCGGAGCGCGGTCGTCGGGTCGCCGCGCGGCTGACGTGCGGCACGGTCAACGTCAACGAGGGGTTCGCCGCCACCTTCGGCAGCCTGGACGCGCCGATGGGCGGGATGAAGGCGTCCGGCCTTGGACGTCGCCAGGGCATGGAGGGCATCCGCCGGTTCGTCGAGGTGCAGTCGATCGGCACTCAGACCGGGATCCCGATCGCCCCGAGCCACGGCCTGAGCCCGAAGCGGTTCGCCTCCGCCATGACCGGGGTGATGCGCGTCCTGAAGGGCGCCGGCCGCGCGTAGGACGCGTACCTCCCCTGTCCGACCCCGCACAGGTTTCGCTCACTCCGCACAGGTTGCAACCTGTGCAGAGTGGCCGACACCTATGCGGGCATAGGTTTCGGCGGCGAGGGACGGGTCAAGCGCGCAGAGGCCCTAGAATCAGCGCGTTCGGGTCCCGACCGGAGGAGCGCGGCCGATGAGCCAGACGGACCACGACCTGGTCGTGGTGATCGACTTCGGGGCCCAGTACGCCCAGCTGATCGCCCGCCGCGTACGCGAGGCCCGGGTCTACTCCGAGATCATGCCGCACACCGCGACGGTGGCGGAGATCACCGCCCGGCGGCCCAAGGCGGTGATCCTGTCCGGCGGACCGCAGTCGGTGTACGCGCCCGGCGCGCCCCAGGTCGACCCCGACCTGTTCGCGGCCGGGGTGCCGGCGTTCGGCATCTGCTACGGCTTCCAGGCGATGGCCCGGGCGCTCGGCGGCGATGTGGCCAAGACCGGGCTGAGCGAGTTCGGCCGGACCGAGGCCACCGTCTCGCACCCGGGCCACCTGCTGGCCGAGGTGCCACGCTCGCTCCGGGTGTGGATGAGCCACGGCGACTCGGTGGCCGCGGCACCGGCCGGGTTCACCGCGCTGGCGGGCAGCGCCGGGGCCCCCATCGCCGCCTTCGAGGACACGGCCCGCGGGCTGGCCGGCGTGCAGTGGCATCCCGAGGTGCTGCACACGCAGTCGGGGCAGCGCGTGCTCGAGAACTTCCTGTTCGACATCGCCGGCTGCCGCCCCGACTGGACGCCGGCCAACATCGTCGACGACGCGGTCGCGGCCATTCAGGCGCAGGTGGGGGACAAGCACCTGATCTGCGGGCTGTCCGGCGGCGTGGACTCTGCCGTGGCGGCGGCGCTGGTGCAACGTGCGGTCGGCAGCCAGCTGACCTGCGTCTTCGTCGACCACGGCCTGCTGCGGCTCGGTGAGGCGGAGCAGGTCGAGCGGGACTTCGTGGCGGCGACCGGGGTCGATCTCAAGGTGTCCGAGGTGGCCGACCAGTTCCTCGACGCGCTGGCCGGGGTGAGGGACCCGGAGACCAAGCGGAAGATCATCGGCCGCGAGTTCATCCGCACCTTCGAGGCGGCGGCCCGGGAGGTGGTCGAGCAACGCGAGCGGTCCAGCGGCGGCGAGGCGGGCGAGGTCGAGTTCCTGGTCCAGGGCACGCTCTATCCCGATGTCGTCGAGTCCGGCGGCGGCGAGGGCGCGGCCAACATCAAGAGCCACCACAATGTCGGCGGGCTGCCGGAGGATCTGCAGTTCCGGCTGGTCGAGCCGCTGCGGGCGCTGTTCAAGGACGAGGTCCGCGCCGTCGGGGAGCAGCTCGGGCTGCCGCCGGAGATCGTCTGGCGGCACCCGTTCCCCGGCCCCGGTCTGGGCATCCGGATCATCGGCGAGGTGACCCGGGAACGCCTCGACCTGCTCCGCGAGGCCGACGCGATCGCCCGCGCCGAGGTGACCGCCGCCGGTCTGGACCGGGACGTCTGGCAGTTCCCGGTGGTGCTGCTGGCCGACGTCCGCTCGGTCGGCGTACAGGGCGACGGGCGGACGTACGGACACCCCGTCGTGCTGCGCCCGGTGACCAGCGAGGACGCGATGACCGCCGACTGGGGCCGGCTGCCGTACGAGTTGCTGGAGCGCATCAGCACCCGGATCACCAATGAGGTCCGTGAGGTCAACCGGGTCGTGCTGGACATCACCAGCAAGCCGCCGGGCACCATCGAATGGGAGTGATCCCGCCCCCGACGTGACGGCATGCACCTCCGCGACGCCGTCTCCGGAAGGCGGCCGGGCCGGCGGTCACGACCGCGGGTCGGTTGCGGCGTCGAGGTCCAGCACGGTGGGGACGATCGCCATCAGAACGACGAGGGCCACGAACAGTGCGGCCCCGACCGAGCCGAGCAGGATGTCGAAGGTCATGTCTCCAGGGTCGTCGGCCGGGGCGTGGCGCACATCGGCCCGCTGTCCGGATCATCCGCCCCGGCCTGCGACCCTGGTCTGACCGCCGCCGAAACGACGTGGGCCGGCCGGGGTGGTCCACCTAGACTGACCCTCGGCCCAGTCCCGCTCGTTCGAAGGAAGAACCGTGTCCGACACCGCCCGTCCCGATTCCCCGACCAGCGCCACCGGCACCGCCCGGGTCAAGCGCGGCATGGCCGAGATGCTCAAGGGCGGCGTCATCATGGACGTGGTCACCGCCGAGCAGGCCAAGATCGCCGAGGACGCCGGCGCGGTCGCGGTGATGGCCCTGGAGCGGGTGCCCGCCGACATCCGGGCGCAGGGCGGGGTGTCGCGGATGAGTGACCCGGACATGATCGACGGCATCATCGCGGCGGTGTCCATCCCCGTGATGGCCAAGGCCCGGATCGGCCACTTCGTCGAGGCGCAGGTGCTGCAGTCCCTCGGCGTGGACTACGTCGACGAGTCCGAGGTGCTCACCCCGGCCGACTACGCGAACCACATCGACAAGTGGGCCTTCACCGTTCCGTTCGTTTGCGGCGCGACCAACTTGGGTGAGGCGCTGCGCCGGATCACCGAGGGCGCGGCCATGATCCGCTCCAAGGGCGAGGCCGGCACCGGCGACGTCTCCAACGCCACCACCCACATGCGCACGATCCGGGGCGCGATCCGCCGCCTGACCTCGCTGCCGCCGGACGAGCTGTACGTCGCCGCGAAGGAGCTGCAGGCCCCGTACGAGCTGGTCGCCGAGGTCGCCGCCGCGGGCAAGCTGCCGGTCGTGCTGTTCACCGCGGGCGGCATCGCCACCCCGGCCGACGCGGCGATGATGATGCAGCTCGGCGCCGAGGGCGTCTTCGTCGGCTCGGGCATCTTCAAGTCGGGCAACCCCGCCGAGCGGGCCGCGGCGATCGTGCAGGCGACCACCTTCTTCGACGATCCGGACGTGATCGCCAAGGTATCCCGGGGGCTCGGCGAGGCGATGGTCGGCATCAACGTCGAGGACGTGCCCCAGCCCGACCGGCTCGCCGAACGGGGCTGGTGAACCGCGTCCTGAGCCCGCCGACTGGCCCCACCATCGGGGTCCTGGCCCTCCAGGGCGACGTCCGCGAGCACCTGGTCGCGCTGACCGCCTGCGGGGCGACCGCGGTGCCGGTGCGCCGGCCCGAGGAGATCGCGCAGCTCGACGGCATCGTGCTGCCCGGCGGCGAGTCGACGACCATCGACAAGCTGTCGCGGATCTTCGGCGTCCGCGAACCGCTGGTCGCCGCCCTCCGGGCCGGACTTCCCGCGTACGGGTCCTGTGCCGGGATGATCCTGCTCGCCGACGAGGTGCTGGACGGGACCGCCGACCAGCAGTCCTTCGGCGGGCTGCCGATCACCGTTCGCCGCAATGCCTTCGGCCGCCAGGTCGAGTCCTTCGAGGCCGATCTCGAGCTGGACGGCGTACGCGGGGGTCCGGTGCATGCGGTCTTCATCCGCGCGCCGTGGGTGGAGCAGGTGCACGACGGCGTCACGGTGCTCGGCGCGCTCATCCCGCCGGGGTCGTCGGAGCCGAGGGTGGTGGCCGTCCGGCACGGCCACCTGCTGGCGACCTCGTTCCACCCGGAGATGACCGGCGACCGGCGGATCCACCGCTACTTCCTGGATCTCGTCCGCGCCGCCTGACTCCGGGTGCGCCCAGCACCGGGGCCCACGGCGGAGCTGCAGCGCACGTTCGCCGGCCGGGCCGGCAGCGTCATCGAGCTCGACGCCGCCACCACCCGCTCCTGGCCCGGCCCGCCGCTGTTCGCGACCTGCTGCTCGGTCGGTGACCTGACCTCAGCCGGGCTCAGCCCGTCGGGGGGTCGCCCGCCGGTCTGGCCGCAGGCGGGACCACCGGGGCCTCGGGCTCGGTGGGGGCCACGGGCTCGGGGTGCCGCTGCTCCCAGGGCGGACCCTCGAC
>CAXTVE010000094.1:3724-9871 GCA_964247485.1 uncultured Propionibacteriaceae bacterium | reverse complement strand
CCCCCCCCCCCCCCCCCGCCCCGCCCGCCCCCGCGCCCCCCCCCCCCCCCCCCCCCCCCCCCCCCCGCCCCCCACCCCGTCAGCGGTTTCGGGCGCGCGCGATCCGGGGGACATCGACCGTCCTTTCCTGCCTCACAGGACAGGTCTTAAAGGTTGGCTGACCGGCCTTCGGGTCTGCATCCGGTCGCCGCACACGGTATCAGCCAGGACGGGACTGACCAGCTCGATCACGATGTGGTGGCCGACCAGTTGACTGCCTACTGCACGCGTTATAGTTGCATAGGTCAAGTAAGGAGAATGATGACCGTCAGTAGAGAGCAGGCCGCCGAGCTCCTCGGCGCGCTCAGCTCGTTGGCCCGGACCCTGCGAGCCCAGTCCATCCGTGATCGCGAACTCGGCGGGTCGGGCACCGGACACGCCCTGCTGAAGACCCTCGACCGTGGCGACACCCGCCCTGGCGACCTGGCCCTCGCACTCCAGGTCGACCCCTCAGTGATCTCTCGGGCCGCGGCGCCGCTGGAGCAGGCCGGGCTGATCGAGCGCAAGCCGGATCCGGCCGACGCCCGGGCCGCGCTGCTCGGTCTGACCGACCGGGGCCGACAGCGGTTGGCCGCGTTGCAGGAGGTGATCCTCGAGCGCCTGATCGCCACTCTTCACGATTGGAGCGATGACGACATCCGCGTGGCCGGGGCTCTGCTCACCCGGCTCGATGACGCGCTGGTCGGCTACTCCCCCTCGACCGACCGCCGGCTGCTGACCGGCGTCGACGACACCCGTACCGCCGCAGAGAAGGCCCTGGCATGACGACAACCACCGCACCCGCCCCGGTCGAAACGCTGACCCACCGGCAGATCATGGAGGTGATGACCGGGCTGCTGGCCGCCCTGTTCACCGCCCTGCTGTCCTCGACGATCGTCTCCACCGCGCTGCCGACGATCATGTCCGACCTGCACGGCACCCAGCGTCAGTACACGTGGGTGATCACCTCGACCCTGCTGGCCATGACGATCAGTACGCCGATCTGGGGCAAGCTGTCGGACCTGTTCAACAAGAAGCTGATGATCCAGCTGACCATCGTGCTGTTCGTGGCCGGCTCGATCGGAGCCGGACTCAGTCAGACCGTGCCGCCGATGATGGCTTTCCGGGCCGTGCAGGGCGTGGCCATGGGCGGTCTGATCGCGGTGGCCCAGGCGATCATGGGCGCGATCATTCCGCCCCGCCAGCGCGGCCGGTACGCCGGCTACATGGGTGCGGTGATGGCGGTCAGCACGGTCTCGGGGCCGCTGCTCGGCGGCGTGATCACCGACCACCTGTCCTGGCGGTGGTGCTTCTTCGTCTGCGTACCGGTCGCGGTCGTCGCGTTGGTCCTGCTGCAGGCCACGCTCCACGTCACCTCGCAGCGGCGCAAGGTCTCGATCGACTACCTCGGCGCCGTGCTGATCGCCATCGTCGCCGCGCTGCCCATGCTCTGGGTGACCTTCGCGGGCGACAGGTACGCGTGGATCTCCTGGCCGTCGGCCGCCTTCCTCGGGGGGCTGCTGGTCGCCGCCGTGCTGACCGTGGTCACCGAGCTCAAGGTGAGCGAGCCGATGGTGCCGATCCGGGTGCTCAGCAACCGCACCACCGCGTTGATGATCATCGCCAGCATCGGAGTCGGCGTGGCGATGTTCGGCAGCAGCACCTTCTTGACCCAGTACTTCCAGCTGGCCGGGGGGCACTCCGCGACCCGGGCCGGCCTGATGACCATTCCGCTGATCATCGCCCAGATGCTGAGCTCGACGCTCGGTGGCCAGCTGGTCAGCCGGACCGGACGATGGAAGCCGCTGATGGTCGTCGGGTCCCTCTGCTTGGTCGCCGGGCTGGCCGGGATGGGCACGATCGACCACACGACGCCCTTCGTCCGGATCGCGGTGTTCATGGCCGTGATGGGTATCGGCGTGGGCGCGCTGATCCAGAACATCGTCCTCGCGGTGCAGAACACCGTTGACGTCAGCCAGGTCGGGGCCAGCTCAGCGACCATCTCGTTCTTCCGCTCCCTGGGTGGGGCGGTCGGCGTGGCCGTGCTCGGGGCGATCCTGGCCAACCACGTGGAGAGCAACGTCGCCAGCGGTCTGGCGGCAGCCGGCGTCAACGGGGGCGGCCAGGCCGGGGTCGACCTCGACCTGAACGATCTGCCCGCACCGATCCTGGCGATCGTCCGTGCCGCGTACGGGGACTCCTTCGGGATGCTGTTCGCGATCGGCGCCGGCTTCGCGGTACTGACCTTGGTGGCCGTGCTGCTGGTCCGCGAGGTTCCGCTGCGCACCACCTTGGAACTGCGGCCGGCCGCGGCCGCCGACGGTGTCGCCGAGCACGTCGACGAGGTGCTCGACCCGCCACGGCCCGCGATCGGCTTCGACCCCGCCCAGCTCGACGACCCGAAGGAGCGGCTGTCGGTGGCGGCGCTGGACGTCTTGTCGGCCGCCCGTGACCAGGCCGAGCGGGCGACTTCGACGGAACGGACCCAGCAGGACGTCGCCGCGGCGATGCAGCGGGCCGTCGAGGAGCTGGGGGCGGCGACGGACCGGTTCACCGGCCAGCTGCACGAGCTGGCGGCGTCGCTTCGGCGGGACGGTTCGGTGGAGGACCATGGATCGACCGGGCCGGACGGCCGCGGCGGGGACCGGCTGCGGTCGTACGAGTACCAGCTGCTGCGCGACGCCCAGCAGACCGCGGACCGGGTGGTCGCCCTGGCCCGGCTGGAGGCGGAGCGCATCCTGACCGGGGCCGACACCGAGCGGGCGTCGCTGGAGCGGCGGATCGCTGAACTGCGCCGGGCCGAGGCCGAGCTCTCCGGCCGGGTCTCCCAAACCCTATCCGGCTCCGCCTCGGCTGCGCGCGGCTAGTTCGCCGACGCGGCCCCGACGTGACCTGGCCGGGCGGCCCGGAGGGCGTGCTGGCGTTCCACTGCGGCAAGTTCGCCCGCACCGTCAACCTCCGGGCCAGCCGGTGCCGGCGGTGTGGACCTCAGGCCGGCCGGGAGCCGACCAGGCCGCCCAGCACGCCCTGCACGAAGGCCGGTGAGTCGTCGGTGGACAGCTCGGCCACCAGGTGCACCGCCTCGGAGACGACCACGGCCGGGGGCAGGTCGGTGTAGTCGAGCTCGTACGCGGCGATTCGCAGCGCCGTCCGGTCCACCCGGGGTAGCCGCGGCAGGGTCCAGCCCCGCTTGAGCCCGGCGGCGATCCGCTCGTCGATGGCCGCGGCGTGCGCGTGCACCCCCTGGACCAGTTCCGTGGTGTAGTCGCGGACCGGCGGCGCGGCGTCCGCCTGTCGCTCGGCCAGGGTCTGGAGAGGGTCGCTCTCCCGGAGCTCGGCCTCGAAGAGGATGTCCAACGCCCGCTTGCGGGCCTTGCTGCGGGTCGACGAGGGCCGGGGAGCCGGGTCGACCGCCGCCGCCTCAGACACGGCCCAGGTACTCACCCGTCCGGGTGTCGACCTTGACCTTCGCCCCCGTGGTCAAGAACAGCGGGACCTGGATCTGCAGTCCGGTCTCGACCGTGGCGGGCTTGGTGCCACCGGTGCTCCGGTCGCCCTGGAGACCCGGCTCGGTGTAGCTGATCTCCAGCTCGACGGAGGCCGGCAGGTCGATGTAGAGCGGCAGGTCGTTGTGCAGCGCCACGGTCGCGAGCTGCTCCTCGAGCAGGTAGTTCTTGGCGTCCCCCACCACGCTGTCGGCGATGCTCAGCTGGTCGTAGGTGCTGGTGTCCATGAATACGAAACCGGACCCGTCGTGGTAGAGGTACTGCATCTCGCGCCGGTCGACGCTCGCGGTGTCGACCTTGGTGTCGGAGTTGAAGGTCTTGTCGACCACCTTGCCGGACAGCACGGCCTTGAGCTTGGTCCGCACCACCGTGTTGCCCTTGCCGGGCTTGTGGTGCTGGAACCAGACCACCGACCAGAGCTGACCGTCGAGGTCGAGCACCATGCCGTTCTTCAGATCGTTCGTCGAGACCACGCCGCTACCTTCCGTCTTCGTCCGTGCCCGGGTCGGGGCAGCCGCCCAGTCTAGAGGCACCCGGCCGTGCTAGACGACGCTGAAGCCGGGCGGCAGGTCCCCGCGGCCGGTCAGCGCGAGTAGCACCTCAGGTCCGCGACCGCCGAGCACGGCCGCGGCGGCGGCCAGCTGGACCACCTCGGTCAGCAGTCCACCGCTGTACGCCGGTGCCGGCAACCCAGTGGCGCGGGCGATGTCCAGACCGTGCACGACCAGCTCGAAGGTCCGGGTCGGGAGGTACTGCCGCAGCCGCATTCCGCCCAGCGCGGTGGAGACCAGCGGATCCTCGTCGCCGGCGACCAGCGGCAGTACGCGCTCGACGAGTTCCCGCACGTTGGCCACCGGATCATCCCCGAGCGCCAACCCCGCCGCCCGGCCCCGGTCCACCACCGCGGCGTGGTCGACCGCTGCCACAGCGGCCAGGTACGCCGCCGGGCCGGGCAGGTCCTCGGTGGCCGCCGGCTGCGCCAGGTAGGTCTCGACCGTGACCAGCGACCGGCTGGCGTGGCCGACCAGGGCCCGCAGGTCCCACTCCCCCAGCCCGGGCCCGGTCCACTGGCTCGGCCGGAGAGAGCCGACCAGGTCGACATAGGTCCGAGCCGCCTCGGTGAAGTGGTCCTCGGTCGTCCCCATGCCGCCAGGCTACGACGGCGCCGACCAGTTGAACATGTTCAAGTATCCCATTAGGGTGGACTTGAACACGTTCAAAGGAGGGAGCCTGATGGCTGGACGAGGCGATCAGACCCGGCAGAAGCTCATCGATGTGGCGTTGCGCCGGTTCCGGGAGGACGGCTACGCCGCGACCACCATGCGTCGGATCGCCGAGGAGGCCGGCGTCTCGCTGGGGAACGCGTACTACTACTTCGCCAGCAAGGACGACCTGGTGCACGAGCTCTACCTCCGCGTCCAGCGCGAGCACCGGGAACGGGCGGCGCCCCGGTTCGTGCCCGGTGGGCCGCTCGCGGAGAACCTGCGCACCGCGCTGCACGCCGGCCTCGACGTGATGGCGCCCTACCACGGGTTCGGCGGCACCTTCCTCCAGGTGGCGCTGCCGCCCGGGTCCTCGGCCAGCCCCTTCTCGACCGAGTCGGGCGCGGCCCGGGAGCTGGCCGTCGGGCTGATGGCGGAGGTCGTGGCGCTCTCCCGGGGCCGCGTCCCCGCGGGGCTGCGCGAGCAGCTGCCGACGCTGCTGTGGCTGGCCTACCTCGGCGTCACGCTGCACTGGGTGACCGACCCGTCGCCGGCCCACCGGCGTAACCCCCCGCTGGGCGACCCGCTGGCTCCCCAGCTGGCCCGGCGGGTCCGGCTGGGCCGGCGGCCCGGTGCGCGGGGGCTGGGGGAAGAAGCGCTCGCCCTGATGGCGGACCGGTCGGACGTGGCCGAACCGGTGGTGGCGCGGTGAGCAGGCCCGGGGTGGTGGTCGTGGCTGGCGCCTCGGGGTTCCTCGGCCAGCACCTCGTCCGGGACCTGCAGGCGGGCGGGACCGAGGTCCGCACCATCGGCCGGGGGCCGGTCGCCGATGCGCGCTGGGGTGATGACGCCGCCCTGCACCGCACGCTCGACGGCAGCGACCTGCTGGTCAACCTGGCCGGTCGCTCGGTCGGCTGCCGCTACACCAGGCGCACCGTGGACGAGATCTTCACGTCCCGGACCGAGACGACGGCCGCCCTCGGCCGCGCCCTCGCCGCCGCGGCCCGGCCACCGGCCCTGTGGGTCAACGCCAGCACCGGGACGATCTACCGCGACGCCCGCGACCGCCCCCAGGGCGAGGCGGACGGCGAGCTGGGCAGCGGGCTGTCGGTGGCCGTGGCCCGGGCCTGGGAGCGCGAGCTCTTCCAGGCGCCGACCGAGGTGCGCAGGGTGGCGCTCCGGCTCGCGATCGTGCTCGGACCCGGCGGCGGTGCGCTCCCGCCACTGGTGAACCTGGCCCGGCTCGGCCTCGGCGGCCGGATGGGCGACGGCGGCCAGCGGTTCAGCTGGGTGCACGTCGCCGACGTGGCCCGGGTGGTCCGGCACCTGTACGGGGGCCCCCCCCGCAACCCCCCCGCGCACCGCGGCCCCCCCCCCGCGGCCCCCCCCCCCCGCCGGCAGGCCCCCCGGCGGCCCCCCGG
>CAXTVE010000094.1:0-3714 GCA_964247485.1 uncultured Propionibacteriaceae bacterium | reverse complement strand
GTGGCCCGGGTGGTCCGGCACCTGTACGCGCGCCCCGAGCTCAACGGCCTGGTGAACGTCGCCACCCCCGAGGCGACCACCAACGCCGGCCTGATGACCGCGCTGCGGACAGCGGTCGGCGCCCCCGTCGGGCTGCCGAGTCCGGTGTGGCTCCTCGAGCTCGGGGCGCGCCTGATCCGCACGGAGACCGAGCTGGTGCTGAAGAGCCGCTGGGTGGACCCGCGGGTGCTGCTCGACTCCGGTTTCGCCTTCGACCACCCGGACCTGGCCTCCACGCTGGATCAGATCGTGGCCGCATCGCGGCCGGAACGGAGTGCCCCATGACCATCGACCGCGAGCGCCTGCGCATCGACCTCCTCACGAGCGTGGTCGGCTTCGGGCTGGCCACGGGGTCGGAGGCCTGGGCCTGGTGGGCCGCCCCCCGCGCCGAACGGGTCGGCGTTGAGGTCCTCTGGGTGTGGGTCTGGCAGCTCATGGTCCTGGTCGGCCCACAGCTGGTGCAGACCGTGGTGGGCCAAGTGGTGTTCACCCGGCTGAGGCTGAATGTCTGGGCCCGCGGTCTCGTCATCGCCGAGGTCTGGTTCGGTTCGCTGTGCGTCTGGTACTTCGCCGAGCTCGTCTCCCTGGCGTTGCTCTCGCCCTGGGGCCTGGCGCTCGTCGGTGTCGTACAACTGGCCCTGATCCGGCTCGTGGTGCGGGCCGTCGTCCGCGCCCGAGTCAGGGGGCGAGCGCGGCGTAGGCCTCGCGGAGCAACGGCTCCGGCGGCCCGCTGAGGATCTCCGCCCGGGCCAGGCCGGTCAGGATCACGAACCGCAGTGTCGCACCCCGGGCCTTCTTGTCCAGCGCCATGGTGGCGAGCAGCTCGTCGAACGCATCGGGTGCGTACGCGGTGGGCAGGCCGAGCCGGGACAGCACCGCGCGGTGCCGGTCGGCGGTGGTGTCGTCCAGCCGGCCGGCCCGGCGGGCCAGCTCGGCGGCGTAGACCAGTCCGACGCTGACCGCCTCGCCGTGCCGCCACCGGTAGGCCTCCCGGCGCTCGATCGCGTGACCGAGGGTGTGGCCGTAGTTGAGCAGCTCCCGGCCGACCCGGGACCCGCTCGAGGTGGCCTCCCGCAGGTCGGCCGACACCACCTCGGCCTTGACCCGGACCGCCCGCTCGACCAGCTCGCGGAGCCGCGCCGAGGCCGGGTCGGCGGCGTCCTCCGGGTCCCGCTCGACCAGGTCGAGGATGACCGGGTCGGCGATCAGGCCGCACTTGACGACCTCGGCCAGTCCGGCCCGCCGATCCGCGAGCGGCAGGGTCGCCAGCACGGCCAGGTCGCACAGCACCCCAGCCGGCTCGTGGAAGCTGCCGACCAGGTTCTTGCCCTCGGCGGTGTTGATGCCGGTCTTGCCGCCCACCGCTGCGTCGACCATGCCGAGCACGGTGGTCGGCACGTTGACCAGCGCCACCCCCCGCAGCCAGGTCGCGGCGACGAAGCCACCCAGGTCGGTGGTCGCACCGCCCCCCACGGCGACGACGGCGTCGGACCGGGTGAAGCCGGCCCGGCCCAGTTCCGCCCAGCAGGACGCCGCCACGTTGGCGGTCTTGGCCGCCTCGGCATCCGGCACCGCGACCGGCAGCACCGCCAGGCCGGCGTCGGCCAGCCGGCGGGTGACCTCACCGACCAGTGGGGCCAGGGTCGGCGGATGGATCACCGCCACCTGCTCGGTCCCCGCGGGCAGCAGCCCGGGCAGCTCGTCGAGGATCGCGCGCCCGACCAGCACCGGGTACGGCCGCTCCGCCCGCACCTCGACCCGGGTGGTGTCAGGCACCGGCCCGGAGGATCCGGTCGGCGACCGCGGCCGCGTCCAGCGCGTCGGTGTCCACGACCTCGGTGGCCACCTCCGCGTAGAGCGGCGCCCGCTCGTTCAGCAGCCCCAGCAGCCGGCCGCGGACGTTGCCCAGCAGCAGTGGCCGGGCGGTGTCCATGCCGACCCGCTTGACGGCGGCGCCGAGGCCGATCCGCAGCCAGACCACCCGGCGGCCGCGCAGGGCCGCACGGGTGACCGGCGACAGCACCGCCCCACCGCCCAGGGCCAGCACCCCTGTCTCACCGGGCCCCAGCAGCTCAGCGGTGACCAGCTCCTCCAGGGCCCGGAACGCCGCCTCGCCGTCGTCGGCGAAGATCTCCGCCACCGGCTTGCCCACCCGGTCCACGATCACTGCGTCGACGTCGGCGAACGCGACACCGAGTCGGTCGGCCAGCACCAGTCCGACCGTCGTCTTCCCCGCGCCGGGGGCACCCACCAGGACCAGCGGCCCCTCAACCATCGGAGCGGACCTGCAGCCCCCGGTCGGCGACATCCTTCAGGTAGGCCTCGGCGTTGCGCCGGGTCTCGGCCAGCGCGTCGCCGCCGAACTTCTCCAGCGCCGCGTCGGCCAGGACCAGGGCGACCATCGCCTCGGCCACCACCCCGGCGGCCGGCACCGCGCAGACGTCGGAGCGCTGGTGGTGGGCGCCGGCGGGCTCGCCCGTCGCGGTGTCCCCGGTCCGCCGCGCCCGCGGCACCGTGGCGATCGGCTTCATCGCCGCCCGCACCCGCAGCACCTCGCCGGTGGTCATCCCGCCCTCGGTGCCGCCCGAGCGGTGCGACGCGCGCGCGATGCCGTCGGCCCCGGGCACGATCTCGTCATGGGCCGCACTGCCGCGACTGCGGGCCAGGCCGAAGCCGTCGCCCACCTCGACGCCCTTGATGGCCTGGATGCCCATCAGCGCGCCGGCCAGCCGCGCGTCAAGCCGCCGGTCCCAGTGCACGTGCGAGCCCAGCCCCGGAGGCAGCCCCCAGACCACGACCTCGACCACCCCGCCCAGGGTGTCGCCCTCCTTCTGGGCCCGCTGCACCTCCTCGACCATGGCCTCGCTGGTCGCCGGGTCAAAGCAGCGAACCTGGTCGGCATCCACCGCGGCCAGGTCGCCGGGCCCCGGCAGTCGGCCGGCGGGCGCCGCCACCGTCCCCAGCTCGACCACGTGGCTGAGCACCCGAACACCCAGCGCCTGGTCGAGGAAGTTCGTGGCCACCCGGCCCAGGGCCACCCGGGCCGCGGTCTCGCGCGCGCTGGCCCGCTCCAGCACCGGCCGGGCCTCGTCGAACCCGTACTTCTGCATCCCGGCCAGGTCGGCGTGTCCGGGCCGCGGACGGGTCAGGGCCGCGTTACGGGCCTGCTGGGCGAGCACGTCGGCCGGCACCGGGTCGGCGGCCATCACCGTCTCCCACTTCGGCCACTCGGAGTTGGTGACCTGGACCGCGACCGGGCCGCCCTGGGTCTCGCCGTGCCGGACGCCGCCCAGGATCGACACCGCGTCGGCCTCGAACTTCATCCGGGCGCCCCGCCCGAACCCGAGTCGCCGCCGGGCCAGCGCCTGGGCCAGCTCGTCGGTGGTTACCCGGACGTGGGCGGGCAGCCCCTCCAGGACCGCGACCAGGGCCGGGCCGTGCGACTCGCCTGCAGTCAGCCAACGCAACACGATGAACCAGTCTGTCACGCCCGCGCGGTCTCGACGGCGTGCTGCTCGAGCGCTGCATAGAGAACCTCGGCGGCCACCGCGCGGCCGGTCATCAGCTCGATCTGGCGCAACGCCTGGCCGACCAGCAGGTCCAGTCCGCCGACCACGGTGCCGCCGGCCCGGACGACTGCCTCGGCCAGGACGGTGGGCCAGGGGGCGTAGCCGC
>CAXTVE010000093.1:4168-9871 GCA_964247485.1 uncultured Propionibacteriaceae bacterium | reverse complement strand
CGACACCCCCAGCACCGACTTGTTCGTGTACGCCGCCCCACCCCCGATGCCGACCAGCACCCCGGCCGCCCCGGTCCGCATCAGGTGCAGCGCGGCCGGGTAGGTCGCGCAGCCGCCGACGATCACTGGCACGTCGAGGTCGTAGATGAACTGCTTGAGGTTGAGCGGGGTCAGGTCCGAGGACACGTGCTCGGCCGACACCGTGGTGCCCCGGATGACAAAGAAGTCCACCCCGGCATCGACCACGGCCTGCGCGTACGCCTGCGTGTTCTGGGGCGACAGCGCGCCGGCTGCGGGCACGCCGGCCTCCCGGATCTCGGCGACCCGCTTGCCGATCAGCTCGGGCTTGATCGGTTCGGCGTAGATCGCCTGCATCGCCCGGGTCGCCTCGATGGAGTCCTCGATGGCGACGAGCTCCTCGAGTCTCGGCTGGGGGTCGTCGTAGCGGGTCCACAGACCCTCGAGGTTGAGCACCCCGAGCCCGCCGAGCTGGCCGATCATGATCGCGGTCGCGGGCGACATGACCGAGTCCATTGGCGCGGCGATCAGCGGGAAGTCGAAGGAGTACGCGTCGATCTTCCAGGACAGCGACACCTCCTCCTCCCCACGCGTACGCCGGGACGGGACGATGGTGATGTCGTCGAAGGCGTACGCCTGGGAAGCTCTTTTGGAGCGGCCTACCTCAAACATGAGGTCACCCTACGACGAGACAGCCCGCCGTGTCGTCGCCGAGCGTCGGCAAGGAAGCGCCCGGTCCGGTCTGGACGACGAGCGAGGCGACACGCTTTTCGTCGACGAGCGAGGAGGAAGACCGGGCCACCCGGCGCGACCGGGCGCGAGGCGTCAGCCTGAATAGTTGGGCGCTTCCACCGTCATCTGGATGTCGTGGGGGTGCGACTCGCGCAGCCCGGCCGAGGTGATCCGGACGAACGAGCCCTTTTCCTGCAGCTCGGGGATGGTCGAGGCGCCGCTGTAGAACATGGACTGCCGCAACCCGCCCACCAGCTGGTACGCCACCGCGGCCAGCGGCCCGCGGAACGGCACCTGGCCCTCGATCCCCTCGGCGATCAGCATCGCGTCCGAGCCCACGTCGCCTTGGAAGTAGCGGTCCTTGGAGTAGGACGCCGTCCGGCCGCGGGTGGCCATCGCCCCCAGGGACCCCATCCCCCGGTAGGTCTTGAACTGCTTGCCGTTGACGAAGATCAGGTCACCGGGGCTCTCCTCGCAGCCGGCCAGCAGCGAGCCCAGCATCACCGAGTCCGCCCCGGCCACCAGCGCCTTGGCGATGTCGCCGGAGTACTGCAGCCCGCCGTCGCCGATCAGCGGCACCCCGGCCGGCCGGCAGGCCCGCGACGCGTTGTGGATGGCCGTTACCTGCGGCACGCCGACCCCGGCCACCACGCGGGTGGTGCAGATCGAGCCCGGCCCGACACCGACCTTGACCCCGTCCGCCCCGGCGTCGACCAGGGCCTTGGCCCCCGCGTACGTGGCCACGTTGCCGCCGACGATGTCGCAGGTCCTCGCGGCCGGTTCGGCCTTGAGCCGGGACACCATCTCCAGCACACCCTGCGAGTGGCCGTGGGCGGTGTCGACGACCAGCAGGTCGACCCCCTCCTCGATCAGCGCCATCGCCCGCTTCCAGGCGTCGCCGAAGAAGCCGACCGCCGCGCCGACCCGCAGCCGGCCCTGGTCGTCCTTGGAGGCGTCGGGGTACTGGTCGGACTTGACGAAGTCTTTGAGGGTGATCAGCCCCCGCAGCCGGTCCTGACCGTCGACCAGCGGCAGCTTCTCGATCTTGTGCTGGGCCAGCAGTCGCATCGCGTCGGCCGGGCTGATGCCCACCCGCCCGGTGACCAGCGGCATCTTGGTCATCACGTCCCCGACGAGCCGGGACGGATCGGGTTCGAAGCGCATGTCGCGGTTGGTGATGATGCCGACCAGCTTGAGCTGGCCGTCCACCACCGGGACGCCGGAGATGCGGAACCGGCCGCACATCGCGTCGGCCTCACCGATCGTCGCCTCCGGCGAGATGGTGATCGGCTCGTCGATCATCCCCGCCTCGGAGCGCTTGACCACGTCGACCTGGTGGGCCTGGTCCTCGATGGACAGGTTGCGGTGGATGACACCCAATCCGCCCTGCCGCGCGATGGCGACCGCCATCCGCGCCTCGGTGACGGTGTCCATGGGTGAGGAGACCAGCGGCACGCGCACGGTGATCCGCTTGGAGACCCGGGACGCGGTGGTCACCTGGGACGGGATCACGTCGCTCTCGGCCGGCTGCAGCAGGACGTCGTCGAAGGTGAGCCCCAGCCGCTCGAAGGGCTGCGGCACGCCCGCCGCACTGAGATCATCGGACGGCAGCACAGCCCAGCCTTTCGCGCGCAACGTGGAGGTTCTGGCACCACATGCTATCCCCGTTCTCCGGTCGGCCCCCGGCCACCTCGACACCCCTCAGCTCTACGCCGCGTGCTCCTGCTTCACCCACGTTGCCAGCGGCGTAGAGCACCGGCGACGAACGGCAACGCAAGTCCCTGCGAGGCCTGCCGCGTCCCAGATCGCACCGGGGTGGCCGGCAGCCGGCGCCGGGTCAGGAGATAGCGGCGAGCTGCCGGTCGGGTGACAGCAGGGCGTCGAAGACCTCGTGCTCCTCGGTCTGGCTGATCAGCCGTCGGAGCTTGACGCCGGCCCGGTGCTGGGTGACCCGGACGGCGTTGGCGCTCATGTCCAGGTGCTGCCCGATCACCTCAGCGCTCATCCCCGTCGCCTTCAGCACGAGCACCTCGCGCATGCGGCGCGGCAGCCGGTCCAGGAGCTGGTTCGCCACCCGCCGGTCAACGGCGGCGATGGCCCACTCCTCCGGCGTCGGCGACAGGTCCGTCTGATCGGGGAACTCCTCGATCAGCACCGCGGCCCGGCTGAAGTGCCGCTGGGCATCGGCGACCTTGTGCGACGCGATGGCGTACACGAAGGCAGCGAACGGCGCCGTCCCCTGGCGGCGGTAACGCGGGAGCACCCGCATCACCGCCACACAGGTTTCCTGGGCGACGTCATCGGCAGCGTCCAGACCACCGGCGTAGGTGGCCAGACGTGACCGGCAGTACCTGAGCGCGAGCACGCGCACCGCCCGGATCAACCGGTCGAGCGCAAACGGGTCGCCAGCCTGTGCGGCGGCCACCAGCTCGTGGTCAGACAACAGCGAAGAAGACTCATCGGTCTTCACCCCAACCCCCAATCGTTCCCCGAGAGAAGGTTTATCGGCACAAACGCGGACTAACTTTCGCAGAGGGTTCGGGGAGGATCTGACCTGAGATTGGTTTTTACTGGAAAGAATTCATAACGGCGGCGGGGCGCCTGTGCGCCACCTGTGTAACAGAACCATCACGGCCGTTGAGGTCCAGCGACTCAGGAGCCTAGCCCCTTCACCACCGTCCGCGTAACGGGGTGGCCGGATACGAGAAACGGGGCCCCTTCCGTGTGGGAAGGGGCCCCGTTCCGTTACGCGGCAGGAAATCGCGTCAGTGCGTGTGACCGTGTCCGGTCGGCACCGCCGCCTCCTCCTCCGGCTTCTCCACCACCAGGGTCTCGGTGGTGAGCAGCAGCGAGGCGATCGACGCCGCGTTGGCGAGCGCGGAGCGCGTCACCTTGACGGGGTCGATGACGCCGGCGCCGATCAGGTCGCCGTACTCACCGGTCGCGGCGTTGAAGCCGCTCCCCGGCGCCATGTCGGCCACCTTGGCCGTGACCACATAGCCCTGCTCGCCACCGTTCTCGGCGATCCAGCGCAGCGGCTCGACCAGGGAACGCCGGACGATGCCGACCCCACTCTTCTCGTCGCCGGTGAGGCCGAGGTCGCCGTCGAGCGCCGCGGCCGCATGGATCAGGGCCGAGCCGCCGCCGGCGACGATGCCCTCCTCGATCGCCGCACGGGTGGCGGAGACCGCGTCCTCGATCCGGTGCTTCTTCTCCTTGAGCTCGACCTCGGTGGCAGCGCCGACCTTGATCACGCAGACGCCGCCGGCCAGCTTGGCCACCCGCTCCTGCAGCTTCTCCCGATCCCAGTCGGAGTCCGTCCGCTCGATCTCGGCCTGCAGCTGAGCAACCCGGGCCTTGACCTCGCTGCTCTCGCCGGCCCCGTCGACGACCGTGGTGTTGTCCTTCGTCACCACGATGCGCCGGGCCCGACCGAGCACGTCCAGCCCGACCTGGTCGAGCTTGAGCCCGACCTCCGGCGCGATCACCTTGCCGCCGGTCAGGATGGCGATGTCCTCGAGCATGGCCTTGCGCCGGTCACCGAAGGCCGGGGCCTTGACTGCGACCGAGGTGAAGGTGCCGCGGATCTTGTTCACCACCAGGGTGGACAGCGCCTCGCCGTCGACGTCCTCGGCCACCACGAACAGGGTGCCCGACGCGCCGATGACCTTCTCCAGCAACGGGAGCAGGTCGCTCATCGAGGAGATCTTGCCTGAGTTGATCAGGATGTAGGGGTCGTCCAGGACCGCCTCCATCCGCTCCGCGTCGGTCACGAAGTAGGGCGACAGGTAGCCCTTGTCGAACTGCATGCCCTCGGTGAAGTCGAGCTCGGTGCCGAAGGTCTGCGACTCGTCGACGGTGATGACACCGTCCTTGCCGACCTTGTCGAAGGCCTCGGCGATCAAGCCGCCGATCTCCTCGTCGCGGGCGGAGATCGTCGCGACCGAGGACATGTCCTCGGTGGTCTCGACCTCGCGGGAGTTCTCCCGCAGTCGCTCGACCACGGCGGCGACCGCTGCGTCGATGCCGCGCTTGAGGCCGATCGGGCTGGCCCCGGACGCGACGGCCCGGAGGCCCTCGTGCACCAGTGCCTGGGCCAGGACCGTGGCGGTGGTGGTGCCGTCACCGGCCACGTCGTTGGTCTTGGTGGCCACCTCCTTGGCCAGCTGGGCGCCCAGGTTCTCGTACGGGTCGTCCAGCTCGACGTCCCGGGCGACGGTCACGCCGTCGTTGGTGATCGTCGGCGCACCCCACTTCTTGTCCAGGACGACGTAGCGGCCTTTCGGCCCGAGGGTGACCTTCACGGTGTTGGCGAGGATGTCGACGCCGCGCTCCAGGGAGCGCCGGGCCTCCTCGTCGAACTGAAGGATCTTTGCCATAGGTGTGGAACCCCTTACTTCTGCACGACAGCGAGGATGTCGCGCGCGTTGAGCAGCAGCAGGTCCTTGCCGTCGTACTTGACCTCGGTGCCGCCGTACTTGCTGAAGATCACGACGTCACCCTCGGCGACGTCCAGCGGGACGCGGTTGCCGTTGTCGTCGACGCGACCCGGGCCGGTGGCGAGCACCTTGCCCTCCTGCGGCTTCTCCTTGGCGGTGTCCGGGATGACCAGACCGGAGGCGGTGGTCTGCTCGGCTTCGAGCGGCTCGACGAGGATGCGATCCTCGAGCGGCTTGATCGTGACTGACACGTCAAACCCCTTTCACAGGTGAGTTGTTTCAGATGTCTGGGTGGTCGGAATGTCGTCGCGGTGCCACTCCGGCCGGCCAGCCCGGGGGCTGGCACACTCGGGGTCCGAGTGCTAATCCGACATTAGCACTCACCCTGTTTGAGTGCCAGCGCCGGACGCACCGACGGGGGGGGGGCGGGCCGGGGGGGGGGGGGGGGGGGGGGGGGGGGGGGGGGGGGGGGGGCGGGGGGCGGCGGGGGGGGGGGGGGGGGCCGCGCGCCGCC
>CAXTVE010000093.1:0-4158 GCA_964247485.1 uncultured Propionibacteriaceae bacterium | reverse complement strand
GTTTGGGGGCCCCGGGGGCCCCCCCCCGCCCCCCCCGGGGGGGGGGGGGCGGGGGGCGCGTCGTGGTCTGGTCGGACGTCGGGCGTTACTCGACGAAGTCGACCCCGGTCAACGTCTTGCTGTACTCGGTGAAGGTCTGGTTGGTGTAGGGGGCATAGACCCAGGTCTTGATGGTGTCAGCCTTGGTGTCCACGGTGAACAGCCGCACCGGATTGGTCGTCTCGGAGTGCATGGTGGTCTGGAACGAGTAGATCTTGTTGCCGTACTTGCCGGTGTCCACCCGGGCTGCAGACCCTCCGACGTGCCCGGAGAGCACCATGCGGATGTTCGCGTACTGCCCGATGAGCTCGTTGTACAGGTGCTGCGGGCTGGTTGCCCCGTAGCCGCCGTTGCTCTGGCCGATGTTGCCCCCACCGTCCACGAAGTCGTGGGTGACCACGATGACGTTGTGGTCCGGGTGGTCGGCCACCACCTTCTTGGCCCAGTCGATCGGACCCTGGCGCGGCCACAGCTCGAGGACCAGGACCAGCCACTTCACGCCGCCGGCCTCGTAGGTCGCGTAGATGTTGTCGACCTTCCCGGCCTCGTACGCGCCACGCACGTTCGTGTAGCGCGACGGGTTGAAGTAGCTGTTGAAGGTCGAGGTGTCGCGCACCTCGATCTGCGTCTTGCCGGGGGTCTTGGCACTCCCGCCGACCCCGACCGCTGCGGTGTCGTGGTTGCCGATGGCCACGGTGTACGGGATCCCGGCCGACTCCAGTGGCCGCATGGCCGCACTGGCGATCTCGTACTGGTCGTGCTGAGGCGTGTCCCAGTCCACCATGTCACCGGAGTGGGTGGCGAAGCGCAGGTCGAGTGCGTCCTTGTTCTGCACCAGCCATTGGGAGCGGCCGAGGAACCGGGTGTCTCTGCCCGTCCAGCACTCACGCTGGGTGTCGGGGTACGCGGCGAAGCTGAACTCGGTGTCCACCCCGCCGGGGCCCGGACGGGGCAGCGGCACGTCGGTCGGCGTCGGGTCCGCGGTGGGGGTCGGGCTCTCGGTCGGCGTCGGCGCCGCCGTGGGCGTCGGCTTCTCGGTCGGCGTCGGATCGGCGCTCGGCTTCTCGGTCGGCGTCGGCTCTGCGGTCGGGGTGGGGATCGGCGCAGGCCGCGGAGCCGGTGCGGCGACCGGGTCGGTGACCGCCGCGTTGAAGGCGATGGTCTGCTCCTCCCAGCCGTCGGCGACCAGGGCGGCGCGGCTCCGCTGGGAACCGCTCAACCGGTGCTTGCTGCCCTTGGCGTAGGTGTAGACCGGCGAGAGGCAGTCCGCCGCGACCGGGGAGACGTAGTAGCGCCGGCCCTGGTCCCGATAGCCGAGGAGCTTGCTGTCGGCGTTCCGCCACTCCTCCTCGACCGCGGTGTCCACGAAGTCCTGGCGGGGCCACGGCCGGTAGAGCCGGTGCACCTCGACCAGACCCGGGGCGGGGGACACCGAGGCCCGGAACACCTCCCCCTCGTCGGAGAAGCCGTGGTTGGCCACCGCGGACTCGGCCTCGCCCCTCCAGGGGGTGAGCAGACTCAGTCCGTTGGGCTTGGCCACGCGGTAGATCGGGTCGTCGAAGGCCGAGCAGGCCGGTGGGCCCGCCGCACCCGGGTCACCGGCGGACCGGCTCGGCGAAGCCGCCACGAGCCCCAGCGCCACCAACGTACTGGCCAGCGCCAGGACCAACATCGATCGAACTCTGTGCATCAACCCGGCTCCCCTGCTGCCACCCCTGAAGGATTACGGGAGGACTATAAGCCCATCGGCGCCCATTTATAAAGTTCCGGTAACAGAGCGGTCACCTCTTGGTACCGGGATCACTCCTGAGCGGACCAACCATGACCGGACCGTGACCTGACCGCGACTACTCCGTGACCCTCGCCGCGTCGGTGGCGAGCTCGCTCAACGCACCCACTGCATGGACGCTAGCTCCACGTCGTACTCGCGGGCACGAGTCCCGTTCTCCGGGGCGTAGATCCACGTCTGGAGCCGGTTGGTCCGGGTGTCCACCGAGACCAGCCGGACCGGGTTGGAGGGGCTGTGAAAGGTGTTCAGGAACGACGCGACCCGGTTGCCGTGGACGCCGCGGTCGACCCGGTGGGCCGCTGTCCCGACATGCCCGGAGAACACCAGCCGGACGTTGGGGTACTTCAGCACCAGCTCCCGGGCCAGGACCGACGGGGCGGTGTCGCCGTACCCCCCGGCCGACGTGGAGATCTCTCCCGTCTTGGTCAGGAAGCTGTGGGTCACGACGATCACGTTGTGCCGAGGGTGCCCCGCGACGACCCGCTGCGCCCAGGCGATCGCCTGCGGCCGGGGCCAGAGCTCGAGGTTCAGCACCAGCCAGCCCACCCCGCCCGCCGTGTAGACCTGGTAGCTGTTGTCTCGCTTCCCGCGCTCGAAGCCGCCCTCGCGGTTGGGCGACTGTCCCTCGAAGTACTGGTTGTAGGTCCGGGTGTCGCGGACCTGGGCCCGGACCTGGCGCGCATCGCAGGCGCTGCCGCCTGGGCACACCGCGGCCGTGTCGTGGTTGCCCGGGCTCAGCGAGAACGGGATGCCGGCTCGTTCGAGCGGGAGAAAGGCGTCGCGAGCGATCGTGTACTGGGCGTGGTCGGGGGTGTCCCAGTTGACGATGTCCCCCGTGTGCGTGGCGAACCGCAGGTCCAGGCGGGCCCGGTTGTCGGCCAACCACTGGCTCCGTTGCCGGAACCGTCCGTTGTGGCTGGGGTAGACCTCCTCCTGCGTGTCGGGGTAGACCGCGAAGGTGAATGCGGTGTCCGCCGTCGGCCGGCCGGCGTAGAGCTGGGTCTTATCCTTGGTCCAACCGGCCTTGACCAGTCGCGCCGACTCCGCGTTGCTGGTGGTGTAGCGGTGCACGCCACCCTTCTGGTAGCTCGACAACGGAACCAGGCATTCGACCGCGCGGCGCGCGGCGTAGAAGACCACCCCCTCGTCGACGTAGCCGAGCAGCCGGGTGGCGCGCTCGATCTCCGTCGGGCTGCTGATGTAGAGGTAGTCCGGCGCAGGACGGTTGCGGTAGAGCCGGTGCACGGCGACCAGCCCGGGCCCGGGCTGCTTGGCCATCCGCATCGACGTCTCCCGCCGCCCGCGGAAGCCGCGGTCGGTGAACCCGGCGAGGTCGGACGAGCGCAACGACAGGGCGGCGCTGTGCTTGGTGGGGTGGACCCGCTCGTACACGTCGGTCGACAGTGCCGAGCAGGACGGGTCGGCGGCGTACGCGGTCAGCATCGGCAGGCCCACGACCAACAACGTCAGGGCGGCCGCCAACAGAAACAGTTTTCTCAGATTCCCCCGGATCCGAGCGACAAATGCGGTCATCGCTGGTCTCCGTGTCAGTTCTTGACTTGTGTTGCCTTACCGTAAGCCGCTTTCTTTCCGATGTCCGTGATTCACGGAATCTGTCATTACAGGCGATCGGCAATTGCCACGACGGCACCGCCCGGCGTACGAGAGATGATCATGGTGACCGCGTGCGGACCCGCCGGGCGCAGCTCGCGGCGCAGCCGGGCCGGGTCGACCGTGGTGCCCCGTTGCAGGATCTCCAGCCGGCCGACCGAGTGGTCCGCCACCCAGTGCCGGAGCGCCCGGCGGTCGAGCGGCAGCTGGTCGCGAACCACGAAGGTGGTGGCGAACGGGGTCGACGCCGCCGTGTCACCGGTCAGGTAGGCCAGGTGCGGGTCGAGCAGCCCGGCCTGCAACCGCACTCCCAGCTGGGTGAGTCCGCCGGACCGGATCACTGAGCCGGCCGGCTCGAACAGGTAGCCGCCCAGGCCGCGGACCGGCAGTGCATCGGTCCCGGGTTCGGTGACCAGCTCGTGCCAGCGGTCGACCGTATGCACCAGGGCGGACCGGCGCCCGGGTGTCGCACCGGGCCCCGCCCAGAGGGCGACCTCGACGGTGGCCCCGCGGTCGGTCACCCACTCCGCCTCGGCCGCCGCCGGGATCCGGTCGTGCGGCAGCGCCGGGCCCAGCTTGACCCCCGCCGTCCGCCGGCCGTCCAGCAGTCCCGCGATGAAGTCCCAGCCCGGGGTGAAGTCGTCCACCGACCACAGCCGCCCCCCTGCCGTACGCCGCGCCGGGTCGGCGAACGCGCCCACCCCCGGGCCCAACAGGTC
>CAXTVE010000092.1:0-9935 GCA_964247485.1 uncultured Propionibacteriaceae bacterium | reverse complement strand
GGCCCGGGCCCCCCCCCCGGCCCGCCCCCGGCGGGGGGGGCGCACCGGCCAGGGCCGCGGCGGCGAGCCGGTTGGTGGCCTCGACGTAGGACGCGGTCTGGAACCGGCGGAGGTTGTCGGCGTCGAACTGGCTGAAGTCCCAGTTCAGGTCGATGTAGCTCATCATCGTGTTGTTGTAGTCGCCGAGCCAGGCGAAGTAGAAGTCGCCGGTCGGTCCGTAGTCCACGCCGGAGGCGCTGTCGTAGCCGTCGTGCGGGTGGCTGAGCCCGACGTGGTGCCCGACCTCGTGGATCAGCGTGGTGGTCAACCCGTAGCCGGACTCGACGATCCCGGGGGAGACGAACGCGAACACGTAGCTCTGGGTGCCGTCGACGTAGTTGTCGTCGGCGAACCCCAGGGCCGGGGCCGTCTCCTCGTCGAGCGCGTAGGCGAAGATCGGCAGCTCGTAGTCCACCCGGCCCTGGTCGTCCTGGGTCCGGGCCAGCTCGCGGGCGTTCTGCAGGTACAGGTTGGCGAACGCCGGGTAGCCGAGCTCGGGATAGCAGGACACGTCCTGCACCAGCAGGTTGTAACAGCGCTCGGCCTCGCCGCTGAACGGCAGGTCCTGGTTGTCGTAGCTGAGCCGGTTGAACGGCAGCAGCTCCCCCAGCTCGGAGAGGAGCAGCCGGGGCTTGATGTACGCGGCCGACGCGTCGGTCCCGGTCCAGCCCTCGTAGGTGTTGACATCGAGGTTGATCGACCGCGGTGGCTCGGGGGTGGGCAGCTCGACCGGGTACAGGGGGGAGGTGGTCATCAGCAGGTCCAGCGCGACGTAGCGCACCAGCTTCGCCAGGTCGCCGGACAGGGCCCGCGCCGGCCGGTAGTGCCCGTACTCCCAGATCGGCGGGATGCGGTAGTCGGCCTCGCCGTCGCCGTCGAGGTCCGCGTCGTCGACGTTCCAGCTGCCGGCGAAGTACTCAGGACCCGCGGAGCTGTCGTGGAACCAGACCCGACGGGTCGAGCCCAGACCGTTCTCCTCGTCGCGCGCCGTGGTGCCGCCCCAGGCGTTGATCTTGCGGCTGGCCCGCTCCGCGCCGAAGTTGTAGCCGGTGTCCGGATCCGGCTCGTTGGTCTTGGTGTAGACGTGGAAGCGGAAGTCGCTCCGCCCGTACCAGTTCACCAGGTAGACCGTGTTGCGCCGGGTGTCGACCCCGCGAGGCGCGTTCTCCGCCAGCCACTTCTCGACTGCGGGCGCCGGGATCTCGTAGTTGTTCGTGACCTCGACCGCGTTGTCGTCCTGCGCGTTGTAGTCGGCCTGCACCTGGGTCACCGGGGCCTTCTTCGCCAGCTTCTTGAGCCGGCCGAAGAACCGGTTCTCGTAGGCCCGGCCGGCGAAGCTCACCTTGTAGTCGTAGGTGTAGCGGATGCCGAGCTTCTCGTCCGTCCCGTACAGGAGCCGGCTGCGGACCACCGGTTCGTACGCTCCGGCCAGGCCGGCGCGCATCCGGGCCACGTTGACGTCGTCGTGGTCGTAGCCCACGAATACCACGTTCACCGGCACCCGCTCGCGGAGATCGGCCGGTCCACCGGGGTTCAGGTTGGCGAACCGCGGCGGCGCCGCCTGCGCCGGCCCGGCGGTCAGCGCCGCTCCCGCGCTGAGTACGGACAGGGCCAGCAGGATCAGGGCGGCTCGCCGCATCGCAGTGCTCCCTCGAGGTGGGTGGGGCCCGCCCGCGCGGGTCACGGGCAGATCATGGCAGAGCCTCGCGCCGGTGCGATAGGGGTCACGCCCAAGGAAGGCCAACCTTCCTTGAACGGCGCCTGCGAATAAGCGCACACTGGTGTTGTGAAAAACGTCCAGGGTGCGACCGACGCTGACGCGTCGACCCGCGCCCGGGTGGCCAGCTCCATCCTGGAGCACGGTCCGTCGACGGCGGCCGCGCTGGCGCAACGACTCGGGCTGACCCCGGCCGGCATCCGGCGTCACCTCGACGCCCTGCTGACGACCGACCAGGTCGAGGCCCGCGAGCAGCGGGTCTACGGCGTACGCGGCCGGGGCCGACCGGCCCGGGTGTTCGCGCTCACCGACGCGGGACGGGCAGGCTTCTACACCGCGTACGACGACATGGCCAATGCCACGCTCGGCTACCTCGCTGAGGTGGCCGGACCGGACGCGGTGACCCGGTTCGCCGAGCAGCGGATCGCGGCGGTGGAGGAGCGCTACCGCGAGCGGCTGGCCGCGGCCGAGGCCGACGTGACGCCGGCCCAGGCCCTGGCCGAGGCCCTCACCGACGACGGCTACGTCGCCGCCACGCTGCCCTCCAGCGTCGGCGAACAGCTGTGCCAGCACCACTGCCCGGTGGCCCACGTCGCCGCGCAGTTCCCCCAGCTGTGCGAGGTCGAGACCCGGACTTTCTCCCGGCTGCTCGGCGTTCATGTACAGAGACTTGCCACCATCGCCCACGGCGACGGTGTCTGCACGACCCACATCCCGCGCACGACCCCCGAAAGGCATCTCTCGTGACCCAGACCCAGGACCCGACGACGACGTTCGTCGGCACCGGGCAGACCCAGGACCAGCACCTGCAGGCGTTGGGCACCTACGAGTACGGCTGGTCCGACTCCGACGCCGCCGGCGCCACGGCGCAGCGCGGGCTCACCCCGGAGATCGTGGCCAACATCTCGGCACTGAAGAGCGAGCCGCAGTGGATGCTCGACCTGCGCCTGAAGGGCCACAAGCTGTTCGGCCGCAAGCCGATGCCGGCCTGGGGTGCGGAGCTGAACGACATCGACTTCGACAACATCAAGTACTTCGTCCGCTCGACCGAGAAGCAGGCGACCTCCTGGGACGACCTGCCCGCGGACATCAAGAACACCTACGACAAGCTCGGCATCCCCGAGGCCGAGAAGGCCCGGCTGGTGTCGGGGGTGGCGGCGCAGTACGAGTCCGAGGTGGTCTACCACAAGATCAACGAGGAGCTGGAGCGCCAGGGCGTCATCTTCGTCGACACCGACACCGCGCTCAAGGAGTACCCGGAGCTGTTCGCCGAGTACTTCGGCACCGTGATCCCGGTCGGCGACAACAAGTTCGCCGCCCTGAACACCGCGGTCTGGTCCGGCGGCTCGTTCATCTACGTGCCGAAGGGCGTGCACGTGGAGATCCCGCTGCAGGCCTACTTCCGGATCAACACCGAGAACATGGGCCAGTTCGAGCGGACCCTGATCATCGTCGACGAGGGCGCGTACGTGCACTACGTCGAGGGGTGCACGGCGCCGATCTACTCCTCCGACTCGCTGCACAGCGCCGTCGTGGAGATCATCGTCAAGAAGGGTGCGCGCTGCCGCTACACCACCATCCAGAACTGGTCGAACAACGTCTACAACCTGGTGACCAAGCGGGCCACCTGCGAAGCGGGCGCGACCATGGAGTGGATCGACGGCAACATCGGCTCCAAGGTGACCATGAAGTACCCGGCGGTCTACCTGATGGGCGAGCACGCCCGCGGCGAGACCCTGTCCATCGCCTTCGCCGGCGAGGGCCAGCACCAGGACGCCGGCTCCAAGATGGTGCACTGCGCACCGCACACCTCGAGCTCGATCATCTCCAAGTCGGTCGCCCGGGGCGGCGGACGGACGTCCTACCGAGGCCTGGTCCAGGTGCAGGAGGGGGCGCACCACTCGGCCTCGATCGTCAAGTGCGACGCCCTGCTGGTCGACCAGATCAGCCGGTCGGACACCTACCCCTACGTCGACGTCCGTGAGGACGACGTGTCGATGGCCCACGAGGCGACCGTCTCCAAGGTCAGCGACGACCAGCTCTTCTACCTGATGAGCCGGGGCCTGGGCGAGGACGAGGCGATGGCCATGATCGTGCGCGGCTTCGTGGAGCCGATCGCCCGCGAGCTGCCGATGGAGTACGCGCTGGAGCTGAACCGGCTGATCGAGCTGCAGATGGAAGGCGCGGTCGGCTGACGTGACAGTGCTCGACGAGGCCGCCGTCCTGGTGGCCGAGGCGGTGGAGACCCCCAACACCATCGCCTCCCACCTGCATCCGGTCGCCTCCTACGACCTCGCCGACCACCCCCGGCCCACCGGGCTGGAGGAGGTCTGGCGGTTCACCCCGCTGAAGCGGCTCCGTGGCCTGCTGAACGCCGAGGGCCTGGAGTCGGCGCAGGTCGACTGGCGGGTCGACGCGCCCGCACCGGTGACGATCGCCCAGATCGGGACCGACCAGGCCAAGGCCCTGGGCGGGCCCGCGCCGGTGGACCGGATCGCCGCGTACGCGGTGGTCAACGCAGGCGGGGCCCTGCACATCGCGGTGCCGGCCGAGGCCGAGCTCGACCGGCCGGTGCTGGTCACGGTCACCGGGCACGGCATCGCCGAGCCGACGTTCGGCCATCTGGTCATCACCGTCGGTGCGTACGCCAAGGCGACCATCGTGCTGGAGCACCTGGGTGCGGCCACGTACGCCAGCTCGGTCACCCTGCTGGTCGGCGACGGCGCCCAGGTGGCGCTGGTCGGTCTGCAGTTGTGGGACGCCGATGCGGTGCACGCCGGGCAGGTGGCCGTGAAGGTCGGCCGCGACGCCTCGGTCCGCACCCTGGGCGCCACCCTGGGCGGCGACCTGGTCCGGCTGGTGGAGACGGCGGAGTACGCCGGCCCCGGCGGGTCCATCGAGCAGTACGGCCTGTACTTCGCCGACGCCGGGCAGCACCTGGAGCACCGGCTCTTCGTGGACCACAACGCGCCCAACACCAACAGCAACGTCGACTACCGCGGCGCACTGCAGGGCCGGGGGGCGCACTCGGTCTGGGTGGGTGACGTGCTCATCCGCAAGGTCGCCGAGGGCATCACGACGTATGAGTCCAACCGCAACCTGGTGCTGACCGACGGCTGCCGCGCCGACTCGGTGCCCAACCTGGAGATCGAGACCGGCGAGATCGCCGGCGCCGGGCACGCCTCCACCACGGGCCGCTTCGACGACGAGCAGCTGTTCTACCTGCGCAGCCGCGGCATCACCGAGGCGGAGGCCCGCCGGCTGGTGGTGCACGGCTTCTTCGCCGACATCATCCGCCGGGTCGGGGTGCCCGAGATCGAGGAGCGCCTGCTCGCCGCCGTGGAGGCCGAGCTGGCCGTGACCGTCGGACTGCCGTCATGACCTTCCAGCCGGCCTGCGCGGTCGACGACGTCCACTCCGAGTCCGCGTACGCGGTGGAGATCGACGGCGTCGAGATCGCCGTCGTGCACAGCGGCGGTCGCTTCTACGCCATCGCCGACGAGTGCTCACACGCCGCGATCCAGCTCTCCGAAGGTGACGTCGAGGACGGGGAGATCGAGTGCTACCTGCACGGCTCGCGCTTCGACCTGGCCACCGGCCAGCCCCTGGGCCTGCCGGCCACCGAGCCGGTCGCCGTCTACCCCTGTCAGGTGTCCGGCGCCGATGTGCTCGTCGATGTCGCCGCCCCGCTCCAGATCAACCGTTAAGAGGAACCCCCTACATGTCCACTCTTGAGATCCGCGACCTGCACGTCTCGGTCGACACCGAAGCCGGCGCCAAGGAGATCCTGCGCGGCGTCGACCTGACCATCCGCGCCGGAGAGGTGCACGCGATCATGGGGCCGAACGGCTCCGGCAAGTCCACCCTTGCGTACTCGATCGCGGGTCATCCCAAGTACACCGTCACCTCCGGCACCGTCACCCTCGACGGGCAGGACCTGCTGGCGATGAGCGTGGACGAGCGGGCCCGCGCCGGCCTGTTCCTGGCCATGCAGTATCCGGTCGAGGTGCCCGGGGTCTCCGTGGCCAACTTCCTGCGCACGGCCAAGACCGCCATCGACGGCGAGGCGCCCAAGCTGCGCACCTGGGTCAAAGAGGTGAACACCGCCATGGAGCTGGTGAAGATGGACCCGGAGTTCGCCCAGCGCAGCGTCAACGAGGGCTTCTCCGGCGGCGAGAAGAAGCGGCACGAGATCGTCCAGCTCGAGCTGCTCAACCCGCAGTTCGCGATCCTCGACGAGACCGACTCCGGTCTGGACATCGACGCGCTGCGGGTGGTGTCGGACGGGGTCAACCGGTTCTCCGGGCAGGGCGATCGCGGCGTGCTGCTGATCACCCACTACACCCGGATCCTGCGCTACATCAAGCCGGACTTCGTGCACGTGTTCGTCGCCGGTCGGGTGGCCGAGCAGGGTGGCCGGGAGCTGGCCGACCGTCTCGAGGCCGAGGGCTACGACCGCTACCTGAAGGCCGCGGTCTGAGGATCATGACCCAGGTGACCAAGGCGAGGGGGACGACCCCCTTGGACCCCCGATGACCGCCGCTACGCACGCAGAGTATCCCGCCACCGTCGCGGTGGAGGAGATCGACGACGTCGAGGTCGACCGGGCCGCCGACACGGTGCCGTTCGACGTCGACGCCATCCGCGGTGACTTTCCCATCCTGGAGCGCACGGTCGGTGACCGCCCGCTGGTCTATCTGGACAGTGCCAACTCCTCGCAGAAGCCGCGCGTCGTGGTGGAGGCGATCGAGGACCACTACCTCAACCACAACGCCAACGTCGCCCGGGCGATGCACATGCTCGGGGCGGAGGCCACCGAGGCGTTCGAGGGGGCGCGGGCGACCTTGGCCCAGTTCATCGGAGCCGCTCGCTCCGAGGAGATCATCTTCACCAAGAACGCCTCCGAGGCGCTCAACCTGGCCGCCCACACCTTGGGGGCGTCGCTCCGCCCCGGCGACGAGATCGTCATCTCGGTGATGGAGCACCACTCCAACATCGTGCCCTGGCAGCTGCTGGCGGCTCGGAGCGGCGCGGTGCTGCGCTGGTTCGACGTGACCGAGGAGGGCCGGCTCGACCTGGCCGCCGCGGGCGCGGCGGGTCTGCTCAACGAGCGGACCAAGATCGTCTCGGTGGCGTACGTGTCGAACGTGCTCGGCACGGTCAACCCCGTCTCCGAGATCGCCGCCATGGCCCACGCGGTGGGCGCGACCCTGGTGCTGGACGCCTCCCAGGCCGTGCCCCAGATGCCCGTCGACGTCTCCACGCTGGGCGCGGACCTGGTTGCCTTCACCGGGCACAAGATGGTCGGCCCGACCGGCATCGGCGTGCTCTGGGGCCGCTACGACCTGCTCGCCGAGCTGCCGCCGTTCCTCGGCGGGGGCGAGATGATCGAGGTCGTCCGGATGACCGGGTCGACGTACGCACCGCCGCCGCACCGCTTCGAGGCCGGCACCCCGCCGATCGCCCAGGCCGTCGGCCTGGCCACGGCCGCCCGCTACCTCGGCGAGATCGGCCTGGAGCAGATCGCGGCGCACGAGCGCGACAT
This sequence comes from uncultured Propionibacteriaceae bacterium, assembly GCA_964247485.1. GTDB lineage: Bacteria > Actinomycetota > Actinomycetes > Propionibacteriales > Propionibacteriaceae > Microlunatus. The sequence goes on along the minus strand of CAXTVE010000092.1, from coordinate 2,634 downwards.
CACCGCGTACGCGCTGGAGGGTCTGCTCGGGCTGGGCGGCGTCCGCATCCTCGGACCGACCGAGCCGGTCGACCGCGGGGGAGCGGTCTCGTTCACGCTGAGCGCAGAAGACGGGACCCAGATCCACCCGCACGACGTGGGCCAGCTGATGGACTCCCGCGGCATCGCGGTGCGCGGCGGGCACCACTGCGCCCGACCGCTGCACGACCGCTTCGGAATACAGTCGTCGACCCGGGCGTCGTTCTACCTGTACACCACGCGCGCCGAGATCGACGCCCTCGTGGACGGGCTGGGCTACGTGCGCAGGTTCTTTGGGAGGCGACCATGAAGGTGGAGGACCTCTACCAGGAGATCATCCTCGACCACTACCGGGCCAAGCACCACAGCGGGCTGCGGGAGCCGTACGCGGCTGAGGTGCACCACGTCAACCCGAGTTGCGGCGACGAGGTGACCCTGCGGGTGGCCCTGGCTGACGGCCAGGTCAGGGACGTCTCCTACGACGGCGTGGGCTGTTCGATCTCCCAGGCCTCGACCTCGGTGATGACCGACCTGGTGATCGGGCGCGACGTGCAGCACGGGCTCGACCTGCACCAGGAGTTCCTCACCCTGATGCAGGGCCGGGGTGAGATCGAGCCCGACGAGGACCGGCTGGAGGACGGCATCGCCTTCGCGGGCGTGGCCCGGTTCCCGGCCCGGGTGAAGTGCGCACTGCTCGGCTGGTCCGCGTTCAAGGACGCGGTGCTCCGGGCCCAGGCGGAGACGACGCAAGGAGAGCAGAGATGACCCAGACCCAGCGACCCTCGGAGCTGGTCCGCGACGACCTGCCGGACGTGGAGCTCGACGCGCTGACGGCCAAGCCCACGGTGGAGGACATCGAGGAGGCCCTCAAGGACGTCGTCGACCCCGAGCTGGGCATCAACGTCGTCGACCTCGGGCTGATCTACGGGCTGCACCTCGAGGAGGACGAGTCGCTGACCATCGACATGACCCTCACCTCGGCCGCCTGCCCGCTGACCGACGTGATCGAGGACCAGACGCAGACCGCGCTCGAGGGCCTGGTGGACCGGTTCGTCATCAACTGGGTGTGGATGCCCCCGTGGGGCATGGAGAAGATCACCGACGACGGCCGCGATCAGCTGCGCGCCCTCGGGTTCAACGTCTGACCTGAAGTCTGCGCTCGACGCGGTTCGGCCCTCGACTTACCGGCTCGGACTCGCACCTCACAGCTGCTGCAGCGGCCGGGAAGTACGAGTCCGGGCTGGTAAGTGGGCCATAGGCTGCGGGAGTGAGCGTGTCGATGGCGGTGACCCGGGCGCTGGTGCGCGGGCGGAGCCGGCTGACCCGCACCTCGGTCGACGAGCTGACGGCGGAGCTGGCTGCTCGGCCGTATCCCGCCCACGCCCCGGTGCCGGCGCAACGGCGCCGGCGCAACCCCCGCGGCGCGCCCGGGGTCGACGGAGCGGTCGTGCTGACGCTCACGCCCCGCGACGGGGCGACCGGGCACGAGCTGGTCTACACCCACGGCGGGTCCTACGTGCACCCGCTGGTCGCCGAGCACTGGTGGTTCCTGGACCGGATGACGCGGGGGACCGGGGTGACCCTGACGCTGCCGCTGTACCGACTGGCACCGGAGAGCGGGGTCGACGCCGCGTACGCGATGCTGGGTCAGGTCTATCGCGCCTGCGCCGCCCGTGGGCCCGTCACGCTGGCCGGCGACTCGTCCGGCGGCGGTCTGGCTCTGGGTCAGGCCCTCGCCTACCGCGACGCCGGGCTGCCGCCGCCGCGCCAGGTCATCCTCGTCGGGCCCTGGGTCGACATCGCCGGCCGCCACCCCGGCATCGGTGCGCTGCAGGCCCTGGACCCGTCGCTGCGGCTCGACACGCTGATCGCCTGCGGCCGGCTCTGGGCCCGGGGGCACGACGACCGTGACCCAGCGGTCAGCCCGCTGTTCGCCGACCTGGCCGGTCTGCCGCCCGTGCACACCGTCCAGGGCGGTCATGACCTGCTGGCGGCCGACGCGCAGACCCTGGCCAGCCGGCTGCAGCAGGCCGGCAACTCCGGCACCTTCACCTTCGCGCCCGGCGGCTTCCACGGCTACCTCGGGGCGTTCTGGACGCCGGAGGCCCGGGCCGCCCTGCGGACCATCAACCGCCTGCTCCGGGAGTAACCGCGCCGCTCGATGCGTTGAAGTCAGGTTGTCGGACGATGCGGGGCGGGACAGATGCTGGTCGCGAAGGACCTCGAGGTGCGGGCGGGTGCCCGCCTGCTGCTGGAGCATGTCTCCTTCCAGGTGGCGCCGGGGGACAAGATCGGGCTGGTCGGGCGCAACGGGGCGGGCAAGACGACGCTGACCCGCATCCTGGCCGGGGAGGGCGCGCCGGCGGCGGGCGCCGTGCAGCGGACCTCGGAGGTCGGCTACCTGCCCCAGGACCCGCGCACCGGGGACCTGGAGGTGCTGGCCAAGGACCGCATCCTGTCGGCCCGCGGCCTGGACTCCGTCGTCGAGCGGCTGCGCCGGGCGGGGCTGGCCATGGGCGACGACTCGGACGAGGTGCGGGACCAGGCGATGGGCGCGTACGCCCGGGCCGAGGCCGAGCTGGCCGCGGCCGGCGGCTACGCCGCCGAGGCGGAGGC